>JBNKOQ010000049.1:0-13972 GCA_050294735.1 Roseibium sp.
ATGCTGAGAACGCGGCCATGAACCAAAATCTGCCGGGCAATCTGACCGGCACGGGCGGCCGGGCTTTCCAGCGCCATCATCAATCCGGCACGGATCTGCGCGCGCGACCGGGCAACCTCGGCGGCGGTGATGGTTTCACTGGCCGATTTCAGTTCCTCGACAATGACGGGCATGAGAGCTGCGATGTCTTCATGACTGGTCGCCGCATGAAGTCCGAAAAGGCCTGTATCGGAAAACGCCCAGTGGAAGGAGTAGATCGCGTAGCACAGACCGAGTTTCTCGCGGATCTCCTGGAACAGTCTGGACGACATGCCCCCGCCAAGAACGGACGCCAGAATCTGGATCGCATAATAGTCTTTCGACTTGTATGGCCGACCTTCGAAGCCGATCAGAATCTGCGCTTCCATCAGATCCTTCACCAGCATTTTCTGGCCGCCCTTGTAGTGGGCTGGAGTTTCCTTTGTGGCCGGTTCATCCTTGATGGTCTTGAATTTTTCCTCTGCTATCTTCACGAGTTCATCGTGATCGACAGCCCCTGCTGCAGCCAGGACCATATCCGGCCCGCGGTAGCGCGCAGACAGATAGTCGTTCAAGGCATCCCTGGAGAACCCCTTCACGGTTTCCGGCGTTCCGAGGATTGGACGGCCAAGTGCCTGGTCGGGCCAAGCTGCGGTCTGAAAGAGATCAAAGGCCTGATCTTCCGGAGAATCATAGGCTGCGCCGATTTCCTGCAGAATGACATGCTGTTCGCGCGTCAGCTCATCCTTGTCGAAGGTCGAATTCTGCAAAATGTCGGCAAGCAGATCGACCGCCAGAGGCAGGTCTTCAGCCAGGATCCGGGCGTAATAATTGGTATGCTCAATGCTGGTCGAGGCATTGAGCTCTCCGCCAACGGCCTCGATCTGTTCGGCGATCTCCCGTGCGGTCCGCGACAGCGTTCCCTTGAAGGCCATGTGCTCAAGCAGATGGGTAATGCCGTTTTGATCGAGCGTCTCCGCCCTGGATCCGGTACGCACCCAAACCCCCAGGGCGACTGTCTTCAAGTGCGGCATCCGGTCGGTGACAACCGTCATGCCATTCGCCAAAGTGGTCGTACGTACTTGCATCTATCAGACCCCACTGTGCACGGCGCGCGCATGCTCTTCGATATGACGTTGAATGGCATCCTGGTCCGCGGGCAGGATTTCCTGACGTTCCTTCGCCGTCATCATGGGCTGAAGCTCCGGCGGCAACTCGGGGCGAACGCCGCAGGCCGCCTCCACCGCATCGGGGAACTTGGCCGGATGGGCCGTGCCAAGAATGATCATCGGCGTTTCGCCGGTGTCGTGTTCCTTGGCGACATGAACGCCGATGGCGGTGTGCGGATCGAGAAGATAACCGCAGTCATTCAGAACCCCGGCAATGGTTTGCGCGGTTTGCGCCTCGTCACAACGTCCGGCAGCGAAGGTTTCCCGCATGGCCGCCAGCGGGCCGTCCTCGATGGTGAAGCTGCGGGACTGGGACAACTGGTTCATCATCCTCCGGACAGCGTCGCCGTCCCGGTCGCAGACCTCGCTGAGGAGGCGCTCGAAATTGGACGAGATCTGGATATCCATGGATGGCGCTGTGGTTGCCGTCACCCCGCGCATTTCGTAGCGGCCTGTTTCCAGCGTCCGTGCCAGAATGTCATTCACATTGGTCGCGATCACCAGCTGTTCGATCGTCAGCCCCATGCGCTTGGCGGCGTAGCCGGCGAAGATATCACCGAAATTGCCGGTCGGAACCGTGAAGGACACCTTGCGATGCGGAGCACCCAAGGCAACGCCGGAGACGAAGTAGTAGACGATCTGCGCAAGAATGCGCGCCCAGTTGATCGAATTGACCCCGGAAAGCTTCACCTGGTCGCGGAAGGAAACATGACCGAACATCTCCTTCACCAGGTTTTGGCAATCGTCGAAGTTGCCGGTCAGCGCCAGGGCGTGAACGTTGTCCTCAACCGGGGTCGTCATCTGCCGGCGCTGAACCGGGGAAACACGTCCATCCGGGAACAGGATGAGGATGTCGGTGCGCTCACGGCCGCGGAAAGCTTCAATCGCTGCGCCGCCGGTGTCACCCGAAGTCGCGCCGACAATGGTCGCGCGCAAGCCGCGTTTCGTCAGGACATGATCCATAAGGCGCCCGAGGAGCTGCATCGCAACATCCTTGAACGCAAGCGTCGGACCGTGGAAGAGTTCCAGCACAAACTGGTTTGGCGCGATCTGCACCAGCGGCGTCACCGCATCATGGCGAAAGCCGGCATAGGCCTCGACGATCATGGAACGAAGTTCGTCGTCCCCTATCTCGCCGGCAACGAAAGGCTGGATGACCTCAAAGGCAACATCCGCGTAGTCCATTCCCGCAAAGGAGGCAATTTTACCGGCGTCAAACACCGGCCATGTTTCAGGAAGATAGAGGCCACCATCGCGCGCCAGTCCCTGCAGGAGAACCTCTGAAAACCCGAGAACAGGTGCTTCGCCACGCGTACTGAAGTATTTCACCGCTCGTTAGCCTCCAAGCTGTCTTTATTCGTTTAATCCCGGCTCCGGGCGCACCCTAGAGCAAACTTAGCCGGAATTAAAACAAAACCCGCGAAAACAACAGCCTTAGATGCATTTTACCAGCCACCAGACAGATCATGCGTGTCCTGCTTCGCCGAAAAGCATGGCCGGATCGACGCCGATGGACAGCAACGCCCTTTGCCATTTGTTGTCAAAGGAGGGATCGAAAACCAGATCCCGGTTGGCCGGTCCGGTCAGCCAGCCGTTGGCCTGGATCTCGCTTTCCAGCTGCCCCGGTGCCCAGCCCGAATAGCCAAGCGCGAGCATGGCGTGGTCCGGGCCGCGCCCCTCCGCCAGTGCCTTAAGAATCTCAAGGGTCGCCGTCAGGCAGATACCGTTGTCGATTTCCAGCGTCGAGCGGTCCAGCTTGTAATCGTCGGTGTGCAGGACAAAACCGCGCTCCATTTCAACAGGCCCGCCCTTATAGACGTTCATCTCACGGATTTTGGCAGGCAGGCGGATTGCCGTTTCGTCATTGAGAATGTTCAGCTGGAACAAAAGGTCTTCAAGGCTGAGATGACGGGCAACCTGATTGAGCACAAGCCCCATTGCGCCCTGTTCCGTGTGCGAGCAAACGTAAACAACCGAATGGTCGAAGCGCCCGTCTTCCATGTTCGGCATGGCGATCAAAAACTGGCCTTCGAGCGACTCTGTCATTCCATGCTCCTTATGCGAAATCTCTATGCCGCGGTCGTGTCATCAAAGCACAGTGCGCAGTTTCGCTGTTATCTCGCAGCCCCAAAAGAGCTACCTTCCCAAAAGAGTACCCTGACTTTACCAATTTGTTAACGGCGGGGACTGTGACATCTCGGCAACCTGCCGTGAAGCCGTAATTTTGCGGCTCAGTGGCCCCGGAGCACGCATACCCTTCACTTGCCTGTCACGCAGATATGACACCGATGAACCTCTGCAGGTGATGACGTGCTGCGAACAATCAGCTAGCAAGAGGCATGCTAAAACGTCTTCTCTTGTCCGTCATTACCAGCGTTCTTGTGGCAGGGTCCGTATCCGCACAGGCCGCAGTTTCAGAATGGGTCACAATTCATGGTGGCGCCATACGTCTTATCTCGGCTGGACCGCCCGTTGACGGCACCTACAAGGCCGGGCTGGAGTTTTTCCTGGAACCCGGCTGGCACACTTACTGGCGCTTTCCTGGAGAGGCTGGGATCCCGCCAGACATCCGGATCTCGGCTCCCCAGGCCCTGTCCGAAAGCAAAGTGCTCTATCCGGTCCCGAGCCGTTACACTGACGGATTTTCAGCTTCCATCGTCTATCACGATGCCGTTGTCCTGCCGCTTGCGATCACACCTGAGGACAAAGGCGGGGCTGTCGATCTGACGGTGACGGCCTTTTTCGGTATCTGCAAGGATATCTGCGTGCCCGGCGATGCCTCCCTGTCGCTCCGGCTTGCCCCCGATTCTGAAGCCGACAAGACCGCGGAGAGACTGATCGACCGGGACCTCGCCCTTGTGCCGGTTCCCGCGTCTGATGCCGGCCCGAAAATCCTCGGAATTGAGGATGAGTGGAACGGTCAGAACCATCGCCTTGTCATTCGGACGGAAGTCTCCAAGACCGGAGACGTCGACCTTTTTGCTGAGGGACCTGAAGGGTCCTACATCGCCCTTCCGGTTCTTCAAAGCCGTTCCGGCACACAGGCCATCTGGACCCTGTCCACGCGGGGACTTGCCCAGGTCGACAAGGGCGGCTCCGTCCTCACCCTGGTTTTGAAAGACGGCGGGCAAGCCATCGAAAGCCGCCAGAAGATCCCGCCCCGCCTGCTGCCTGCCTCCAAGGCCAAATAGTACCAGGAAATGGACCTAAGTACGGGATGCCCTCTCGACCTTGCGAGGCCGAAGCCCTATGTCATCTACGGGAAACCCCTCATACAAGGATGAGGGCGATTATGGAGTGAGATGAATGACCATCAAGGTAGGCGATAAACTTCCTGAAGCATCCTTCAAGACAATGACCGCGGACGGCCCCGGCGAAATCAGCAGTCAGGATCTGTTCGGTGGCAAGACGGTTGTTCTTTTTGGCGTCCCCGGCGCATTCACGCCGACATGCCACATGAACCACCTGCCTGGGTTCATCGAACATGGCGACACCATCAAGGCGAAGGGCGTCGACACCATCGCGGTTCTTGCCACCAACGACCTGTTTGTCATGGACGCGTGGGCCAAGGCCTCCAAATCCGAAGGCATTGAGTTTCTGTCCGACACGGGCGCGAATTTCGTCAAGGCGCTTGGCTTGGCGCTCGAAGCCCCCATTTTCGGTGACACCCGCTCGCAGCGTTTCGCGCTGATCGCAAAAGATGGGGAAGTCACCTTTGTCAGCGTTGAGGAAGTGCCGGGCCAGGCGACAGCTACCGGCGCGGCGGCAATCCTCGAAGCTCTTTGAGCTGGCAGGCGCATGATCTGATTTGCGGGGGCTTCAAGGCCCCCGTTTTTAATTGTCCTGCTTGCGGAACAGGCTGACCGCATAGGCCAGATAGACACCGACCAGCGTCGCGGCCAAGCCGAACCAGGTCAGCGCATAGCCAAGATGATCATTCTTGAAACGGACCACTGTCTCGCCGGCCTGCGGCAAGCCCTCCTGTCCGGTGAAGCTTGCATCCAGATCGATGCTGTAGGGCGCCAGCTTCTCTGTTCCCGCGCCCAGCACGTGCGCCATATGCTCCGTGTCCCGGGCGAACCAGATGCGTTTTTCCGTGTCGGCGTCCGGTGTTGTCCAGTTCGGCTTTTCAGACATCCGTAGAAGCCCTGTCAGATCCAGCGTCCCCGCCGGAGCCTGTTCCACCCGGGTTACGTCATCGGCGATGAGCCCCTGCGGCACAAAACCCCGGTTGATCATGAGCCGCCAACCCTGTTCCGTTTCAAATGGGCTGTAGGCCATGTACCCCGGCCCCTCGAAAGAGCCGTTCGCATTCGGCAGCGAAACATAATAGTAGGCGGTTCCGGAGAGGTAATGCCCACTCACGGAAACATGCCGGTAATCCGAATCCGTGCGGTTGATCATATCCGGCCATTGCCCTGGACCCGGAGCGGGTTCGGGAGAGCGGGTGACGTCCTGCGCGACCCTGGCGATCAGCGCTTCCTTTTCAGCCAGACGGTCAACCTGCCAGAACCCGAGTTTCAACAGGATGGCCAGGGCAATCGCCGCTGCTATGGTTGGAATGGCAAGGCGGCGGGCCGGTGATGCTGATGTGTCGGGCAAGGCTATACTCTGTGACGGAAACTCGGGAACGGACTGGCCGCATAGTCCGGAAATGTTTGACAGGATAGTGGCAGACAGGAACTGGAAAAAGCGTACGGAACCAAGTCCTGGCTCTATTCGTCCAGCTCTCCCTCCTGCGCATTGTGACGATATTGCATGGCAATCATCACTCCCTTCAACGGGCGCAGAATACCACCTGCCAGGATCACCGTCAGCGGCAGCCAGAGAATCAGGTGGACCCAGATGGGCGGCTGATACGTCAGCTCCACCGCAAGCACCAGCCCGACAATGATAAAGCCGACAATCATGATGACAAAGACCGCCGGCCCGTCACCGCTGTCAGCGAAGTCGAAGTCGAGACCGCAGTTGGAACAGCGCTCGCGCAGGCCGAGAAATCCCTTCAGAAGCCGCCCTTCGCCACAGCGGGGGCATCGTCCCGCCAGCCCTGCTGTTATCGGATTGACCGGCGGATAATGGGCCTTGTCGGACATGATAGCGTTTCCTGTCATAGGCGCTTCAGCGCCACGAGGGGATCAAATAAAACGCCCGACCCGGGAGCCGGATCGGGCGTTCAATCAGCTTATCCCCGTGAAGGGTCAGTGAGCAGCCGGAGTACCGGCTCCCCAGACGTAGATCGACACGAAGAGGAACAGCCAGACGACGTCCACGAAGTGCCAGTACCAGGCAGCTGCTTCAAAGCCGAAGTGCTGCTTCGGTGTGAAATGGCCGGCCAGCGCACGGAACAGGCAGACCGTCAGGAAGATAGTGCCGACGATCACATGGAAGCCGTGGAAACCGGTCGCCATGAAGAAGGTCGCGCCATAGATGTTGCCGTCGAAAGTGAAGGCAGCATGGCTGTATTCATAGCCCTGGCAAAGGGTGAAGATCATGCCCAGGATGACGGTCAGGGTCAGGCCCCACTTCAGGCCTTCGCGGTCGTCATGCAGCAGGGCATGATGCGCCCAGGTCACGGTTGTGCCGGAGCACAGCAGGATCAGGGTGTTGAGCAGCGGCAGGTGCCACGGGTCGAACGTCGCAATACCTTCTGGCGGCCAATGTCCGCCGGTTGCCTCGACACGGGCAAACTGGATCGCTTCGCCGGTGAACAGCGATGCATCGAAATAGGCCCAGAACCAGGCCACGAAGAACATCACTTCAGATGCGATGAACAGCAGCATGCCATAACGCAGATGCAAGGAGACCACACGGGTGTGGTGGCCCTGGTGAGCTTCCTTGATGGTGTCACGCCACCATGCAAACATCACGTAGAGAACGACCAGCAGACCAACGGCGAAAAGGCCGCGACCTGTCAGATTGAGGCCCAACAGGACGAATTCTGTTCCCTGGTGCCACTTCATGAAGCCAATGGCGCCAAGCGCCATGATGAATGCCCCAACCGAAGCCAGTACCGGCCACGGGCTGGGATCCACCAGATGGTAGTCATGATTATTGGTATGTGCCTCAGCCATCGGCATGCTCCCCAAACACAATTATGCCCGGCGCTGTCATAGCGGCGGGGGTCAAAGCTTCGTTTTCGCGTCGGATTTTTCGACCCGGGCCGCGACAGGTTGTTCCGGTGTTTCCACCGGGAAGAAAGTATAGGACAAGGTGATTTCCTTCACATGATCCAGCTCTGAATCTGTGTCCATATCCGGGTCAACAAAAAACACCACCGGCATTTCGACTGTTTCCCCTGGCTCAAGCGACTGCTCGGTGAAACAGAAGCACTCAAGCTTGTTGAAGTAGGCACCTGCCTCGTTCGGCGTCACGTTGAAGACGGATGTTCCCACCGTCCGCTTGTCGCTCAGATTCGTCGCGGTGTAGGCAATCTGAGCGGTTTCGCCCATTTTCATCGTCACGGAGCGTTGAACCGGTTTGAATTTCCAGTTCATCTCATGATTGACATTGCCGTCGAAGCGGACGGTGATCTTCCGCTCGATCACCCGTTCGCTTTCCGAGTCCGCGACCTGGGTCGTTCCACCGAAGCCAGTCACCTGACAAAACAGGCTGTAGAGCGGCACCGCGGCATATGCCGCGCCAATCATGCAAGCGAACAGCGCCGCGCAGGCCAGGCCAACCGTCCGGTTCCGGCGCGATGCTGTCTTGTCTGTCGGTTTCATCTCGTCGCTCATGATTTCTCTCAAAGAGGCCGATTCAGAATATCCGGGCCCATCTTCACGATGGTAACCACATAGAACAACACGACCAGCGCGCCCAGCACACAGGCGATAGCCACGGAACGCGAACGCCGGCGCTTGATCTGGTTGTCGGTCAACTTGACGCCTTTTTCCTCAATAGCCATTGATTTTAAAAACCCGCGGCAAGGCTTTCCGCCAGCAGAACGGCGAAAAGCATGAAAAGATAGAAGATGGAGTAGGTGAAGAGGCGGATCGTCGCCTTGCGGGCAACCTCCCCGTCCCTCAGGCGCCAGACGTTAAAGGCCAAGGCGAGGAAGACAACTCCCAGAACGGCCGCGGCGACACCGTAGGCCAGACCGGCAAAGCCCATGAAATAGGGCGCAACGGCCAGCGGCGCCAGAACCACGGAATAGGCCAGAATCTGGTTCCGCGTTGAGTTTTCGCCAGCAACAACCGGCATCATCGGGATGCCAGCCGCCTTGTAGTCGCCGTTCTTGAACAGGGCCAGGGCCCAGAAGTGAGGCGGTGTCCACATGAAGATGATCAGGAACAGCACGAAGCTTTCAATGCTGACGCTGCCCGTCACGGAGGCCCAGCCGATCATCGGGGGAAAGGCGCCCGCGGCGCCGCCAATGACGATGTTCTGGGGCGTCGAGCGCTTCAGCCACATTGTGTAGACGATTACGTAGAAGAAAATGGTGAAGGCCAGGAATGCGCCTGCGAACCAATTCACCAGAAGACCGAGGGTCACCACGGACCCAATCGACAGGGTCATGCCAAAGGCGAAGGCTTCCTCGCGGCTGACCTTGCCGGCCGGAATGGGGCGTTTTGCGGTGCGCGACATCACCTGATCGATGTCCGCATCATACCACATGTTCAAGGCGCCCGAAGCGCCTGCCCCGATTGCGATGCAAAGGAGCGCGACTGCTGCCAGCACGGGATGCAGCTGTCCGGGGGCAAGCATCATCCCGACAAAAGCCGTGAAGATCACAAGCGACATCACCCGTGGTTTCAGCAGGGCAACAAAATCACCGACAGATCCCTGACCGCCATCCCAGATGAGGCTGTCTGAATTCATCGTATCCTGGCGCTCGACGAGCGACATGGGCGCGTCCTTAGTGTTCTTTGTTGGCCGCAAGACCCTGCCGGTGACCTGACAGACGATTGCAGCATTTGTGGTCTTTTAAGCGTGCACCGCGCCGGATCCGGCGCGGTGCTGTTTTCAGTCCGCAAGTCACCTTGCGGGAAACCCGGCGGCTTACTTGATCCGCGGCAGGGTTTCGAACTGGTGGAACGGAGGCGGAGATGTCAGCGTCCATTCCAGAGTCGTTGCCCCTTCACCCCACGGGTTGTTGCCGGCGACGCGCTTCTTGGAGAAGGCTTCGACAATACCGAAGATGAAGACCAGCACAGCAAAGGCCGAGATATAGGAGCCGATCGACGACACCATGTTCCAGCCGGCCAAAGCATCCGGGTAATCCACGTAACGACGCGGCATACCGTTCAGGCCGAGGAAGTGCTGCGGGAAAAAGATCAGGTTCACGCCAACGAAGGTAATCCAGAAGTGTGCCTTCCCGATGGTTTCATTGTACATGTAGCCGAACATTTTCGGGAACCAGTAGTACCAGGCCGCAAAGATCGCGAACACGGCGCCGAGTGACAGAACGTAGTGGAAGTGAGCCACGACGTAGTAGGTGTCATGCAGCGCGCGGTCGAGACCGGCGTTGGCCAGCTGCACCCCGGTCACACCGCCAACGGTGAACAGGAAGATGAAGCCGATTGCCCAGACCATAGGTGTCCGGAACTCGATGGAACCGCCCCACATGGTCGCGATCCACGAGAAGATCTTCACGCCGGTCGGAACCGCGATGACCATGGTGGCCGCCACGAAGTAAGCCTGCGTTTCGGAGGACATGCCGACGGTGTACATGTGGTGCGCCCACACGATGAAGCCGACGACGCCAATCGCCACCATGGCGTATGCCATGCCCAGGTAACCGAAGATCGGCTTACGGGAGAAGGTGGAGATGATGTGGCTGATGATACCGAAGCCTGGGAGGATAAGGATATACACTTCCGGGTGACCGAAGAACCAGAACAGATGCTGGAACAGAATCGGGTCGCCGCCGCCTGCCGGGTTGAAGAAGGTCGTGCCGAAGTTACGGTCTGTCAGCAGCATGGTGATCGCGCCGGCGAGAACCGGCAGGGACAGCAGCAGCAGGAACGCAGTGATCAGCACGGACCACGCAAACAGCGGCATCTTGTGCATGGTCATGCCAGGCGCGCGCATGTTGAAGATGGTCGTGATGAAGTTGATCGCACCAAGGATCGACGAGGCGCCAGCGATGTGCAGAGCCAGGATCGCGAGATCCATCGCCGGGCCAGGCTGACCGGAGGTCGACAACGGCGGGTAGATCGTCCAGCCACCGCCAACACCGTTACCACCTGGAGGGCCTTCGACAAAAAGGCTCAGGATCAACAGCAGGAAGGCCGGCGGAAGAAGCCAGAACGAAATGTTGTTCATCCGCGGGAAGGCCATATCCGGCGCACCGATCATGATCGGCACGAAGAAGTTGGCGTAACCACCGATCATTGCCGGCATGACCATGAAGAAGATCATGATCAACCCGTGCGACGTCGTGAAGACGTTGAACGTGTGCGCATTGGTGAAATATTGCATGCCTGGTTCCATAAGTTCCAGGCGGATCCCAACGCTCAGCGCGCCCCCGACGATCCCTGCAAAGATCGCGAAGAACAGATAAAGAAGTCCGATATCCTTGTGGTTGGTCGAATAGACCCACCGCCGCCATCCGGTCGGGTGACCGTGTGCCGCATGTGTATCGGTAGCAGCCATTTTGTGCTCCCTCGTTAAGCCCAGCTTGCAGCGCGCCGGCGTTCCTTCACGGAAATCACCTCCGGGCGCGCGCCCGCATCTTGTTATCCGCCGCCGTTAGTTTCCGGCGACAGTGATTTCGTCAAGCGAGCGAACCTGCGCCGTCTTCTTGTCGGCGGCGATCGCGGCCATCAGCTGCTCGTTCGCGGTATCCAGATCGTCCTGCGCCGCAGTGGCCCAGGCGTCGTACTGCTCCTGCGTCACGACCCGCAGAGCGATCGGCATGAAGGCATGCTTGATGCCGCAAAGCTCAGAGCACTGCCCGTAATAAACGCCCGGCTCGCGTGCCTTGAACCATGTTTCGTTCAAACGCCCTGGAACCGCATCGACCTTCACACCGAAAGCCGGCATTGCAAAGGAATGAATGACGTCTTCCGAAGTCACCTGAACGCGTACAGTTTTACCGACCGGGACGACCAAGTCGTAGTCGACGGAAAGAAGACGCGGCACTTCGCTCAAGGGAACGCCTTGCGCCTCAGCTGCAGCAGCCCGCTCATTATCCTCCAGCATAATGGAATCGAAGGAGAGCTCGCCCATGCCGTCGTCGGTGTATTCATAGCCCCAATACCACTGATAACCGGTCACCTTGACCGTCATGTCGTAGTCGGGAATGTCCAGCTCCTTGTAGAGCAGACGGAAAGACGGGATCGCGATGATCACAAGGATCAGGATCGGAGCAATCGTCCACACAACCTCAATCAAAGTGTTGTGCGAGGTGCGGGACGGCACCGGATTGGCCTTCGCGTTGAACTTGACCATCACCGTGATCAAGAGCACCAACACAAACAATGTGATTGGAATGATGATCCATAGGGTCAGATTGTTGAACCAGTGGATATCGTCCGCCACACCGGTAGCCGCATTCTGAAAACCAAGTTGCCAGGGGCTGAACCCCGGCTCATCCGCGAATGCCGATGCAGGCATCCCGACCATTGCTGCCGCAGCAGCGGCCATATTGATGAGACGCTTGAAGATACCCTTCACGTCCGCGCTCCCTTCCCTCGACCGCCTGATTATCGGCGGTACACGCATGCAAATTCAAGAACCGCTTCGGTTCCAACAGTACTGTCCGGGCCCTGGCATTCTCGATGCACACCGCCCGGAGCGTCCGGCAAAACATATCGGTTTTGCCGTATAATAGTCACAAACGCGCAGTCTGCGCGACGGGCCTAAGGCTAAAGCGGCAATCTGCCGCATCAAAACTTAGACTCTCTTCCGGGCACAAAAACCACAAGAAACGCAAAGCTGCAATGGTCATAAAGCGATTTCCGGCACCTCTCTCCCTCTCTATCGCTTGATTGAGATCAAAGACAGGCAGTTTTCTGGTCAAAATTTCCAAGTCGCGCCCTTGCGACGCCCCATAGGGGTGGTATCGCCGATCCGCTTGCGGCAATCTCTGCCAGAGAAATTAAAAGTCGATTCGCTTTTGCGGCAGCTGCGGGCAGGTTTCCGCCGCACAGGATTCGCAAACGTGACTGGAGGATACTCTTGCTGAGTCGTATGTCGTCCCTTGGAACCGGTTTGGCGCTGCTCCTCGCAGCCGCCGCAACTCCTCTTTTGCCCGCATCTGCCGTCGCGCAAGGCGAGGTGAAGTCCACACACGGCGATTGGCAGATGCGTTGCGACACCCCTCCGGGAGCCGCCAGCGAGCAATGCGCCCTTATCCAGAATGTGACCGCGGAAGACAGGGAGAATGTCGGACTTTCGGTCATCGTCCTGAAGACTGCCGACAAACAGGCGCGGATCCTGCGGGTCCTCGCGCCGCTTGGCGTTCTGCTGCCGTCAGGTCTTGGCCTGCGCGTTGACGATGCCGATATAGGCCGTGCCGGTTTCGTCCGATGCCTGCCAAACGGCTGTATTGCAGAGGTCATCCTGGACGATACGCTGATCGATAAGCTGAAAACGGGCTCTCAGGCCACCTTCATCATTTTCCAGACACCGGAAGAAGGCATCGGCATTCCGATTTCCCTCAACGGTTTCTCCGCGGGTTTCGCCGCGCTGCCGTAGGCAACGCCCCCGCGCCTTACCCGTTATTTCATTTCAAGCTCCCGCCGCCCGAAATCTAATCTATGGTCTCGGGCGGTTTGGCATCAGTCGACCGGCGCCGGGGCGTCACGCTGTGCAGCCGGTCAGAGCCAGCGAACAAGCCCTCTTTCAACTGCAGGGCCAACCGTTCCTCATCCCGCAGACGTACGTCTTCCTCGATCTGCGCCACCCGGTCGACGGGCGTGCCCAGAGCTTCGAGTGCCGCCTTGCCGAAGGCGATGCTGGATTCGAAAGTTTCCCGGATCTGGTAGTCGACGCCCTTTTTGGTCAGCTCGAGCGAGTGGGCGCGGTCAGTGGCCCGGCAGAACACCAGCACATTCGGAAACCCGTTGCGAATCAGATCAATGGACTGACTCATGACCCGGTCGTTCTCGACGCATAGGGCGACCAGAGCTGCCTTGCCCGCCCCCGCCGCCGCCAGGACGTCAGCCCGCGTGGCATCGCCGTAGTAGACCTTGTAGCCAAGCTTGCGCGCGTAGGCGATGCGGTCAGGCCGGTTGTCGATGGCACGGACCTCCAGACCTTCGGACGTCAGGATTTGGGCCACCATCATGCCAAACCGGCCAAAGCCGATTACCAGAACCGTTGGAGTGGCTTCGTCGAAGGTTTCGACAGCCGGGTTCTCGACACCGCGTTCCTTGAGGCGCTCCGCCACCCAATCCAGCGCGAGACAGGCCAGCGGCGTCATCAGCATTGTCAGGATCACAATGGAATTGAGCAGATTAGCGGTGTGATAGGGCAGAATCCTGGCGCTGATCGCAGCTGTGAACAGAACGAAGGCAAACTCCCCGCCCTGCGGCAGCGTGACAGCAACGCGGAAAGCATCAGAATTGGAGGACCCCGACCCCCGCGTCAAAGCCCAGAGAAACGTGCTCTTGACCAGCATGACGATCAGTACACCCAGAACAATCGTCACAAGGTTCCGCGCCAACAGGGACAAGTCCAGCGACATGCCAACCGCGACAAAAAACAGCCCCATCAGCAGCGAGCGGAACGGTTCGATGTCCGCTTCGAGCGTATGCCGGAAACTGGATTCCGCCAGCAGAACCCCGGCAAGAAAGGCTCCGAGCGCCATTGAAAGGCCGACGGCATGCATGATCCCGGCG
>JBNKOQ010000050.1:0-13971 GCA_050294735.1 Roseibium sp.
GTGTACGCGACGTTGTTCGCGTGACTCTCCTCGCGATCCAGCGTGACGCTGGGCCCGGCATGGGTGTGGATGGCGGTGAGGAAGAGCTCGGAGGGCTCGAGGCCGTGGGCTTCGGCGATCGCCTTGCGGAAGCCGTTCTCGGATTCACCGGCAATCGGAACCCAGGGATGACCTGCGTCCTTCAGCGCCTGAATGACACCGTTGGAGCCGCCCTGGCCGACGACGGCCTCGAACTGGCCATGAACAGCGATCGCATCAGCGACAACCTTCTGTGTGGTGCCGTCATCCCAGTTGCCGACCACGGAGACCATTTCCCAGTCGCCGCCATCTTTCTCGAATACCTCGTTGATGCCGATGGAACGGTCACGGTCAACGGAGTTGCCAGGCAGGCCGCGGACCTCGAGGATCTTGCCGCCCTTGACGCCCTTGGCGTGCAACTCGTCCAGCGCGAACTGACCCCACATGCGGCCCATTTTTAACTGGTTCTCATTCACCTGCATCACCTTGTCGGTGTCGAGAACATTGTCAAAAGGTACGATGACGACATTATTCTTGTCCGCAAGACGGATAACACGGTCGAAGCCGTCCGGGGCCACTGCGATCGTAACGATGGCATCATAGCCCTGGTTGATGAAGTCCTCGATGGCGCCAAGCTGAGCCGGTGCGTCTGTTCCCGTCGAAACGACTTTGAACTCGGAGATCTTGTCCTTGACGGCGGGATCTTCAGCATAGGCCTTGGCGGTCTTGATCATCTGAATGCGCCAGGTGTTGCCAACGAAGCCGTTGACGACAGCGACCTTGTAGGGGCCGTCCTTCTGCGGCCATTGCATATATTTCGTGTCTGCGCTCCATGGTGCAAAGCACTCGGCTTCAACGCCGGGACCCGATACGACTTTGGGTCCGGCAAACGACAAGCCTGCGCTCAGAAGAACGGCCGCTGTCGTTGTTATCAATAAAGCTTTCAGTTTCATTTTCCTCCTCCTTGGCACCGTCTGCGGCACCTATTTTTGCTGACGCCATCCTATGCGTGCGCCTCATGTAACTGCCGGAGGGCCTCCTCCTTCCGGCAGCATTCCTGACCGCTACTCCTCGAAGTGCGGGAAACCCGCCTGAAGATGGGCCTTCATCCTGTCTTGGTAGGCAACGCGGTCGCGCGCCTCGAGCGCGGCGATGATTTCCGCGTGTTCTGAAAAGGTGGTTGTCGAAAAGGTGCGGCGTGTCTTGCCGCGCACCATGATCTTCAAAATGACCGGCTTCATGATCTTGTAGACGTCGAGTACCGCCTTGTTGCCAAGAACCTCGATCAGCCTGCTATGGAAGCGGAAATCGACCTCCGAGGCATCGATTGCCGTTTCGGCTTCGTGCAGCTCATCGTTGACTTGCGTCAGATCGCCAATGTCCTGCGCTGAAATCCGCTCAAGCAGAGAGTCCGCCGATGCCACTTCCAGCAAGCCGCGAAACCCCTGAATGTCCGTAAAGGTCGTTCGAGACACTTCAAGCGTGTTGAAGGCAAACAGGTCGAGTGCACGCTCCATGCGGTCGTCAATGATGGTCGCGCCGACCTTGGGGCGCACCGTGACAATGCCGTAGGCCTTCAGGATACGCATCGCTTCACGAACCGTATTGCGGCTCATCTGGAAGTGCTCGCAAAGCTCGCGCTCGGTGGGAAGATTGTCTCCGACGCCGAGGCCACGCTCCGAGATCAGGCCCCTGATCTTTGCCACAAGCTCATCAACCGCCGACTGGGAAGTCGGGCGGATTACCGCCGGGCGCGCGCCCGCTGTGACCTTTGCCTCGTCGTCCTTGGACAATTTGACGTTCCAATCGTCTCAAATCTATTTGTAGGACAATTAATAAGCTTATTAATAATAAGTCAATAATATTATCAGTAAATATCACTGAAGTGGCCGCCGCCGCCCTGCAACTGGCTTTAATGATAGGGTAAATAAGGAGCGTCAGCCCACTTCAGCGTCTGAAGGGAGGTGTCTTGGGGACATCAATATGACTTCCAGGCGCGCCGGTTCATGCGCAGAAGCCGAGCTGAATTCTGCCGGCGGGCACGGCGCGCTATGCGATCCCGGCTCGTGCTCGACGAGCGAGCATTCCACTTTCAACTGATCGTGTGAGCTTTTCAGTCCGCCAGCAATGTCTTCGATCAACTCAACCGCAAGAGAGCCCATCTCGTTACATGGGTAGATGGAAAGTTGCTAAAGGCGGGCGGGTGAATTGCGCGATGTCGCGGTCGTCGAAACCAACGACGGCAACGTCGTAACGCAGCCAGCTTGAACGCGGCGCCTCATGCCCGTTATCGCTGGTGATCGGCTTTGTCTGCAGAGGTCTGTCGGACCGCTACCGCCCGGCCAGGATCAGGCGACGGCGTCGGCCGTTCGCAGGCGGGAGGTCTTTTCGGTCAGCAGGTCCATGATCTTGACGAGAATTTCACCCTTCTCGTTTCTGGATTTGACCAGCGTCAGGTCCACATATCGGTGTTCGATTTTCTCATCAAGCGCCGTCAGCACCACGACAGCCGTATTGTCCGGATCGGGCAGGTCATCGAGCAGATCGAGCCCACTGCCATCCTTGACCGCGATATCGATGACTATGATATCGAAGTGCTGCGTCTTCACCTGTTTGCGCGCACCTTCCAGGGTCGTTTCATTAATCAGGTGGATGTCCTTTTCCAGTCCGATACGTAGCACTTCCGCAAAATCCGTATCGTCTTCGAGATGCAGGCCGACAAGCTGGTGCGGCAGGCCGCCTGCCAGCGTTTGCAGCGGCGGGGTTTCCTCAATCGGAAATTCGAGCCAGAATGTTGTGCCTTGGCCTTCCGTGCTGTGAAAGCCGATCTTCCCGCCCATCCCCTCGACAAGGCGCTTGGTGATGTTCAGGCCCAGTCCGGTGCCGCCCTTTAGGCGCGTCTCGCTGCTGTCCGCCTGGCAAAAGGGGGCGAAAACCTTGTCCTGAAATGCTGCCGGAATGCCCGAACCACTGTCGATGACATAGAGGCGAATGTAATTGCCTTCGGTCGCGGCGCGAACCTCTACCGCAGCTCCCTCTTTGGAATATTTGGCAGCATTTGAGATCAGGTTTGCCAGCGCTTGTTGCAGGCGGCCCGGATCAATACGGGCCGGCAGCGGTTTACCGGACAGGTGGGGGACGAGATGGATATCCCGATCCTGAGCGTAGGTCTGGTTCAAGTCGACCGCCTTGACCAGTTCTTTGTTCAGGTCTGTAACCGCCAGACTGAATTTGGATTGTTTGGCTTCCAGTTTCTCGAAGTCCAGAATGTCGTTGACCAGAAGGATCAGGCGCGCTGTGTTTTTTTGCGCCATGGCAACCATTTTCTGCACTTTTTCAGGCATTGGCTTTGGCATCATCTTTTCAAGCAGCACCAGAGATCCCCGGACTGATGTCAGCGGGGTGCGCAATTCATGGCTGACGGTTGCCACAAATTCGGCTCTCACTCGGTCGATTTCCCGCCTGGCGGAAATATCACGGATGACGCCGCTGAACTTTGTGCTCCCATCAATTGTGAGGGCCTTGATACCCAGTTCAACCGGGATGATCTCCCCGGATTTTTTCACGGCATCCAGTTCCCGGATGGTATCAATGACCTTGCCGCCTTTACCTTCGTTATAACGCTCCAGGATTTGGTCATGTCGGTCGGCAATGTCCTTTGGCATCAGGATGCTGATGTTCTTGCCGATGATTTCGCCGGCCGCATATCCGAAAATCCGTTCGCAGCTGGGATTGAAATCCTCGATGATGCCCTTGCGGTCGATGAGAACAAGACCATCGACAACATTGTTGATGATGGCTCTCGAGCGCATTCTTCCGTCCAGGAGTGCCTGCGTCCGGACATTTAATGATTTTGCTAGGTCGCCAATCTCGTCGTCCCGGTCGGTTGGCAGATCGTGAACCAGCGCGTGGTCGTCCGTCGAACGGACAAGATTGGCCAGATCAATCAAAGGCCGAATGAAGGAACGCGCAATGAAGATAGAGGCAAGTCCGCACAGGATAATGACAGCAAGAGCCGTCAGTAAAACCAGATTGCGCACATCGTATGCATGGGCATAGAGCTGGTCTTTCGGCATTTGAAGGATGAGTCCGAGGTTGGTAGACTGCTGGCCAAAGTGTCCATTATCTCGAATGTAGTAGGCGACTTGGTCGCCGGTCTCCAGCACACCTTCAGGTTGGTTCCCCCGATTGATTTTCAAGACAACTTCCGGCGTCGATTTGCTGTAGTCTTCGTGCAATTTGAGACGAAGATCTGCTGCCGCCGTTCCCGGGAAATACTCCATGTAGTCGCCGGATCCGTTCACCGCGATAAGGTGGCTGGTCGCTGAAATCTCGTCGAAGGTGGAGCGGAGCATCGTCTCGTAATTGACGTTGATCACCAGGAAGCCGAAGCGGGTTCCCTCAGCGTCCTCTATCGGAAGCATGCCTCTGATCGTCGGGATTTTTTTCGGATCGACGGAGCCGAATTCCCGGTTGTAGGTGACGTCCGAGAAGACGACTTTTCCGGATTGGCCCTCAATCGCATATTTGAAATAGGGCTCATTTCCTTTTTGTTGCAGGCTGTCTTCCGAGACGATCTGCAAACCCGAAGACGTGCGGTTAACCCGGACGATCTCTTTGCCGCTATCTGCGACACCGATGTAGCGGAACTGAAAATATTCAGGCCGGCTGCGCAAGACCGCCTGGAAAATTGACGAAAGCCTCTTCGTCCAGAGGTCGGTCGTGGATCCGTCGACCGGGTCGCCCCCGCCGTTTCGCATGCTCCGGATCAGGCCTTGAATGGGCGGTGTGTCCCTGATCGTTTCGAGATCTCTTGCAATCCCGAAGTAGGATTGCTCGAACCGCATCGCCATAAGTCTCGTTTCGGAGGCGAGTTTGGCAACGGCTTGCTCCCGGGTTGCTTCCCGGACCTGGCTATACGTGATTATTCCCAGGATACCCGTGCTTGCCACCACACACAGGCTGACGAGAAGCATGATCCGGCTCTTCATCGAATTCAGCCTGTAACGATGTTCTCGCGCCATGCTTTGCCCTCATGGTTTAAGCTTATCCAGAGAAGAATGTAGTTTAATTCGTTAAAAACAGATTTATTTATTATGGTGTATAAATATTTATGATCTATTTTAGGTATATGTCATTGTAAAAAAGAACATGATAAAAATATACATAAGAATTATGCATGTAAGATTTAGGCGGTTGGTGGCGGTGCCACATAATACATTTCATCATCGCATGCCGCTGCCCTCGATGAGTGAAAGGCGGTTTTCCCGCTTATACAGATCCCTTAGTTGTCATCTAACGATTGCGCACGGCAAGATGTGCATCCTGACGTGCGCTGGTGTGTCCGGTTTTCTGCCGCTCAGGAGGCTGGCGGGACCGGCTGGCGGGTGAAGCCCTCGAGATCCGAGGTTTCCTCCATATCCCGGGCAATCTCCACCGGGCTGACCGCATAGGCGCAGATCAGCCGTGCGACGGACTCCAGCGCGTCGTAGTGGATCCGCTCATAGCCGTGCGAGGCATCGACACCGAAGGTAATCAGCGCTGTCCGGACATCGGCGCCTGCCTCCAGGGCGCTTGCCGAGTCTGAGCGGTAGTAACGGAAGATGTCCTTCTGATAGGAAATGCCGTGCTCCAGGCACAAATGCTTCAGTTTCTTGGTCAGATGATAGTCGAACGGGCCGGTCTGATCTCCCATGGAGATTGTCACGCCAAATTCGCGGGAGTTCTGCCCGGGGGCCGTTGTGCCGTTGTCGACGGTCAGCATGGAGGCGACTTCCGGTGTCAGGATGGAAGAGGCCCCAACACCGACTTCCTCCGCAATTGTGAAGAGCCAGTAGAGATCGACAGGCGGTTTGGCGCCGGTTTCCTTCATGCTCTTGAGCGCGGCCAGGGTCGTCGCAACACCTGCTTTGTTGTCGAGGTGGCGCGACACGATGAAGCCGTTGTCAAGGAACTCCGGCTGGGGGTCGATGGTGATCGTGTCTCCGACCTCGATCCCCAGTGCTTCCGTTTCGCCGCGGCTTTCCGTGATTTCGTCAATGCGCAGTTCGATATGTTCCCAGCCTACCGGCTGTGTATCGATTTCCTCGTTAAAGCTGTGCCCTGACGCCTTGAGCGGAAGAATGGTTCCCCGGTAAATGCTGTCTTCGGTGAAAATGGTGGTGCGCGCGCCTTCCGCGAAGCGGGCCGACCAGTGGCCGATCGGGGCGAGGCCGAGCCGGCCATTGTCCTTGATGTAGCGAACCTGCGCGCCCAGCGTGTCGAGGTGGGATACAATGGCCCGGGCACTGCGGCTCTCCTCCGCGGGCAGAACTGCACGGATTGCGCCTCGCCGGGTCAGTTCCACCGAAAGGCCAAATGCTTCCAGCTCTTTCGTGACATACCGGGAAATCGTATCGGTAAAACCGGTCGGACTCGGAATGTTCAGAAGCTTCTCGAGGGTTTTGAGAAGATAGTCCTGATCGATTGGAAACAAGTGCTTCGCGGGGGATGTCATAAAGTGTCTCTCACGAGGATTAGGTCAGCGCCCTGGATTAAAGGTCAGGCCGTTCTGACCGGTTTGCAGTCAACGGGAACAACAGATCAATAAATCGCTCAGCCGTCGGATGAGGCTCGTGATTGGCCAGCCCCGGCCGCTCGTTCGCCTCGATGAACCAATAGTCTGATTTGTCCGGAGCCTTGATCATGAAGTCAATGCTGGCGACTGGAATATCGATCGCCTTTGTCAGCCGGATTGCGTCGTCCACAAGCTTGCGGTGAACGATGTCCGTCACATCGTGGATCGTGCCGCCGGTGTGGAGGTTTGCGGTTTTGCGGACTTCCAGTGTCTCGGCTTCCGGCAGAATGTCATCGAGTTCGTAGCCGGCGTTTCTCACCGTCCGTTCGGTCTCCGCATCGAATGGAATGTTCGATTCCCCGCCCGTCGCCGACGCCCTGCGCCGGCTTTGCGATGCGATCAGCTGCCGTATGGTCTTTCTGCCGTTGCCAACGACTTCCGGCGGACGCCGGACCGCCGCCGCGACCAGTTTGTGATTGATGATGACGAGGCGCAAATCGCTGCCCTCGATATATTCCTCGACAATGACCTCGGCGGAAATCGCGCGGGCCTCCGAGGTGGCTGCCGTGATCT
Source organism: Roseibium sp. (assembly GCA_050294735.1). Classification (GTDB taxonomy): domain Bacteria; phylum Pseudomonadota; class Alphaproteobacteria; order Rhizobiales; family Stappiaceae; genus Roseibium. The sequence continues at coordinate 7,148 of JBNKOQ010000050.1, forward strand.
GCTCCATGGTTGTCAGGCCGACGGCAACGCCGCGGCCTTGCTCACCGCTGGCCGGCTTCACGACGACCTGCCCGTGCTCGTCCAGAAAGCGCTGGAGCTCATGAGCCGGAACATCGGCGCTGATCTGATCGGGAACGGTGACACCTGCGGCTTCGGCCACACGGCGTGTCGCGCCCTTGTCGTCACAAAGAGACATCGCGACAGCGCTTGTCATTTCAGACAGGCTCTCCCGGCAGCGCACCTTCTGGGCGCCATGATGGAGCGTGAAATAGCCTCGCTCGGGATCCGACAAATCGACGTGAATCCCCCGTCGCCTTGCCTCCTTGACGATGATCGCGGCATAGGGGTTGAGCTTGTCGTCCGATGTCGGGCCGACAAAGAGCTTTTCGTTGATCGTGTTTTTACGTTTGACAGCAAAGAAGGAAACCCGCTCAAATCCGAGCTGGTCATAAAGGCCGATCGCGTCGTCATTGTCGTGCAGGACCGAAAGGTCCATGTAGGCGCGGCCACGGGCCGAAAAGTAATCGGCCAGATGCCGGACAAGGCCGCGGCCGATCCCTGCATGACGGGCCTGAGGGTCGACCGCGAGGCACCAAAGCGAGCCGCCGTTGTCTATATCGCCAAATGCCTTGACGTGATCAATGGCCGTCGCCGTGCCTAGGATCTCACCGGTTTCCTTGTCTTCCGCAACGAAATAGCTGATTGACCGGGCATCCCGCTGTTTCCAGAAGAACTCGGGCTCCACCCGCACCATGCCTCTCGCGACATAGAGCCTGTTGATCGCCTCGGCATCGTCAATTGAGGTCAGGCGGCGGATGAAAAAACCTTTCGGTTGCTCTTTCGAGGGGCGGAAGGTCGACAGGTACAGCCGGTACATATGGGAGGGGTCCAGAAAGACCTCCCCGGGGGCCATGCCCAGCAATATCTGCGGATCGCGCACATAGATGGCGATGTCCCGCTGGTCCTGCTGCTCCAGGCGCAGGTTTTCCAGCAGGTCTTCCGGGTTCTGAAAGGTCTGCCCGAACAGCAGGCGCCCCCAGCCGCAGTTGATGGCATATCCCTCCAGTTGAGCGCCGCCTGCCTCGTCGGTCATGTTGATTGGCGGTTTCATGCCATGGTCGCGCATTTTCTTCAGGCGGTGCGAGTAGGCACCATCCCGTGTCTGCTCGCGGTTTGCGGATTGCCCGGTCTTCCTGGTCTTTCGGTCCGTAGTCATGTTCCGGCCTCAGATTTCCTGTGTCTGCATCCACATCTCAAGCAGGGCAACCTGCCAGAGCTCCGACCCGCGCAGCGGTGTGATATGGGCGATTGGATCCGCAAACAGCTGCTCCAGATAGGAGGTTTGGAAGAGACCGCGCTCGCGGGCTGCCTGGGATGTCAGCGCATCCTTGACCAGATCGAGGTAAGGCCCTTCGATGTACTTCAGCTGAGGCACCGGGAAGTAGCCCTTCTTCCGGTCGATGACCTCATGCGGCACGACGAGCCGGGCCGCGTCCTTGAGAACGCCCTTGCCCTCATGGGCGAGCTTGAACTGCCCGGGGACCCGCGCCGCCAACTCGACGAGTTCATGATCAAGGAAGGGTACGCGCGCCTCCAGGCCCCATGCCATCGTCATGTTGTCGACCCGTTTGACGGGATCGTCTGCCAGCATCACCTGGGTGTCCAGACGCAGCGCCCTGTCCAGAGGTTCCTCGGCGCCCGGGGTTTTGAAATGACCTTCGACAAACTGTGAGCTGACATCGCCATCGCTCATCCATTCCGGGCTCAGCTGCGTTTTCAGCGTCTCGTGCGAGCGGTCGAAGAATACCTTCGCATAATCGCGGGTCAGGTCGTTCGATCCGACAAGCGGCGGATACCAGTGATAACCGCCGAAGATTTCATCTGCTCCCTGGCCCGACTGAACAACATGGAGGTGCTTGGAGACTTCCCGGCTGAGCAGGTAAAAGCCGATATTGTCGTAGGAGACCATTGGTTCCGACATGGCAGCGATGGTGGCGGGCAAAGCGCCCATCAGATCCGAGGACGGGACAAAGATCTTCTCGTGTTTGGTGTCGTAGGTCTTGGCGATCAGGTCGGAGTAGACAAATTCATCTCCCTTCTCGCCATTGGCTTCCTCGAAGCCGATCGAGAAGGTGTTCAGGCCGCTTTGGCCACCTTCGGCCAGCAGGCCGGTGATAATGCTTGAATCAACGCCGCCGGAGAGCAGAACGCCGACGGGAACATCCGCAACCATGCGCCGCTGGACTGCCAACCGCAGAGCCGCGAGCACTTCGTCGCGCCAGTCTTCCGCCGTTTTTTGCAAGTCGTCGGAACTGCGCTCGCAGGACGGGGACCAGTAGATTTCATCCGACGCCGTGCCATCCTCCTCGATGATGCGCAGCGTTGCCGGTGGCAGCTTGCGGACGCCGTTCAAGATCGTTCGCGGCGCGGGCACAACAGCATGGAACGTCATATAGTGGTGCAGGGCCGTACGATCGATGGACTTGTCGATGTCGCCTGCCGCAAGGAGGGCGGGCAGGGTGGAGGCAAAGCGCAGTCCGCCGTCGATTTTGGCGAGGTAGAGCGGCTTGATGCCGAGCCGGTCCCGGGCCAGCACAACCTGGTTGCTGCGTTGATCGAAGATGGCAAAGGCGAACATGCCGTTGAGCTTTTCAACGCTTCTGGGCCCCCATGCGTGATAGGCCTTCAAGATGACTTCGGTGTCGCCTTTGGAAAAGAAGCGGTAGCCCATAGCGGAGAGCTCGTCGCGAAGCTCCCGATAGTTGTAAATGCAGCCGTTGAAGACGATCGCAAGACCCAGCTCAGAATCGATCATCGGCTGCGATGAAAGGTCGGAGGTGTCGATGATCTTGAGGCGCCGGTGGCCCAGGGCCACGCGTCCGCGCGCGAAAATGCCGGATCCGTCGGGGCCTCGGGAGGCCAGGGCTTTCGTCATTCGAGCGACTGCAACGTCGTCGGCGAACTCGCCATTGGTCCGAATTTCTCCGGCTATCCCACACATATGATCATTCACCTCGTGTTGTTTTCAAACTTGCGCTGGTTGCGGGCGCAGCCAGCGGTCTTTCTTTTCCTCAGATCGCGGCATTGAGGCTTTCAGAACCCGGCCGGCAGACAATGGAGACCGCCGCGGCAAAACCGTGAAGCCTTGGTTGGGCCTCTTTGTGTCGTCTGGCCTTGAGATGCTCCATCGGACGAGCTGCGTATCCGGAGTGGATGTCGCAATGATAACCGTTCGCCCGGCGCTCGCGGAGGAGCTGCCGTCGGCAATCAGGCGTTGGACCAGGGAGCTGCGGGAAAGGTACCCTTGCAGCATATGAAGCTCACAGAGATCGAGAGTGCTTTCCTTTGGTCTGATTAGCCACTTTCAGGTTCATGATGCCGGTTTCTTGCATAGAAGATCTGGAAAGTAAAGTTTTTCACGGGAATGGATTATCAGAACGGGAGCGCGCGCTTTGCGATATTTCGTTTGTTGTCACGGGTTTGTAATAATAATTTAAACTCACGAATAAGGCGGAATTTTTCAGTCGGAAATTTAAAATATATTGAGAAATTTATTTGATTTATGGATGTATGCTTGTATTTTTTGAGGTGGAGAGAATGTGTTCAGAATATTTATGTAATTATTACATGAAATAAGAGTGAGTTTTCAGTTTGTTTCTGTTTGTTCTCAAGCATGGTCACCCCGCCGCCGGTCAGACGGGAACCGGCGAAGCGCCAGGGAAAACACACAGGCAATCAGTGCGCTTCCATTCCTGTTCTGGCCGGATGCCTGACCCTCACGCCTCGACGCGGATATAGCCGGTCAGGCCTGTCTTCTGATGTTCGATAACATGGCAATGGAAGGCCCAGTTTCCGGGGTTGTCGGCAACCAGTGCGACTTCCATGGTTTCCTCTTTCATCAGCAGGGCCGTGTCCGTGACAAGCGGTGGCAATTCCCGTTTGTTCGAGCGCAGCAGGCGGAATGACATTCCGTGCAGATGGATGGGATGATCGTTCGGGGATTCATTGCGGAATTTCAGAACGTAGGATTTGCCCTGCTTCAAGACCGCCAGCGGATCGATGGGGCTGGGCGTGTCGCCCTGCCAGGCAACCCGGTTGATTGACCAGAACGTGTAGCCGAGGGTGCCGCAGATGCTGGCGACAGGCGGCTGTGCTTCGGGTGTCCAGCCGAAGACGAATTCCACCGTCTCCGCATTGGCGAGATCGGCTTGCGGAACGGGGTTGGGCCGCAAGGGTTTTAATTCGGCAAGGTCGCGCTTCGCACTGGTACCGGTAGGGCGGAAACTTGCCAGAACCTTGGGGCCTTTTGGGGTTCTGCGTGTCAGTGTGACAACCTGATCCCCGCTATCGGGCACACGCAAAGCGACATCGGCCCTCTGCCCGGGCGCGAGGATGATGTTCTCCGGCGCAATGGTCCGGGCGAGGGGATTGGAATCCAGTGCAATGACCTGCGCTTCGGCACCGTTCAGATCATAGATGCCGACGCGGGTCAGGTCGGTGACTGCGAGGCGCAGGCGCACAAGGCTGCCTGCGGGAAGGTCGTAGACCGGGGCTTCCTGCCAGTTGACGGTTGAGACCGTGCCGAGCGTGCCGCCACGAGCGGCATTGCGTGGTTTGTAAAAGGCAATGAACTGGCCGTCTCCTCCGAGGCGGAAATCGCGAATGTTGAGAGGCAAATCCTGATCGAAGCCGGGATCCTCTGCGTCCTCGACGACCAGGACGCCGGTCAGGCCGCGTGCCATCTGCGCAAGGGTGTTGCAGTGCGGGTGATACCAGAAGGTTCCCGCATCCGGCGGGGTGAACGTATAGCGGAAACGCTCGCCGGGCTCGATCGGGTTTTGGGTGAGATAGGGCACACCATCCATCTGATTGGCGATCCTGAGGCCGTGCCAATGGACAATGCTCGCTTCATCGAGGGTATTGACCACATCGACCGAAAACGGTTCACCCTGGCGAAGGCGCAGAACCGGTGGAGGTCCACCGTCACCAAATGTCATCATGGCTTTGGTGACGGTATTCGGCATGATTGTGTGACTGGCCGCCGAAATGGGCATGGTCATGTCGGCCGCACTGGCTTCAAGGCCTATCAGTCCGCCGCCAGTAAAGGCTGCGGCGGTTCCGGCACTGCCAAACAAAAATTCACGGCGAGACATTCCCAGCATCGGGCATCCTTTCCCAGTCGATCAAAACAAGACTATCACTATCAAGTTTTCGCGCAATTCGCGAGCCGGGTGCGAATTGACGCAGGTTCCCGTCCGGGCAGGGGCAGGCCGGATGATGCCCGGAAGTCTGCTGCGCATGAGAGCGGCACGTTTCCCGGCAGAGGGCATATGAGCCGGTCAACCGCCGTAAAGTGCCAGGGTCAGCCTGCCGGATCCTGACAGACATCGACCCAGATCCCTTGTGTGATCTCGGCCATCCGCAGGGGAGACATGCGCACGGCGGCATTGGTGGCACCGGCCGCCGGGATGACCTCGTCGAAGGCCTTCAGGCTTTCGTCCAGATAGATTTTTATGGGATTGGGCAATCCGAACGGGCAAACGCCGCCGACCGGGTGGCCCGTAATGTCTTCGACCTCATCGAGCCCGAGCATTTTCACTTTGCCGCCGAACGCCGCCTTGGCCTTCTTGTTGTCGAGCCGCGCATCGCCGCGGGCAACGACAAGAAAGACTTCGTCCTTGAGGCGGAATGACAATGTCTTGGCGATCTGAGCCGGGGCAACACCATGGGCAGCGGCAGCGAGGTCAACCGTCGCGCTGCTGTCGCTGGTTTCCAGAACGGTCAACTCCGGGGCGCTTTCTGCAAGATGCTGGCGAACGCTCTCAAGGCTCATGATATCGGCTTTCCACAGGTCTTAGGGCAGGGGTTGGAGAGCCCACTTTGTGCTCGGCAGGGACTGGGAACAAGGACGCTAAGAGGCCGATTGGTACGGTTTGGAAAATGGACAAGGAAATCAATCCTTGAGGAGTTTATAAAAATTTTTCCCTTTGTATTTAGATCGCGTTAAATGCTCGAGATTAGGTTTAGGGACGGGACTGATGCAACTTCTGGCCGGAGCGCCTCGAATATGGCGTATATCGCAGGATTTACCAACGGGATGATGCACAAGACGCAGCCCACTTTATTCCTGATCATCAAGAACCTCTTGTTCTGGGGCTCTATGGCGTTGACCGGCTATCTTCTTTATGTCCTTGCGAATATGGCCTTGGGATAAACGCTCTCTTCCGTCATTCGTTCGGTAAAGCGCCTTCGTGGCGCTTTTTTATTTGTCACGTACCCGTCGTTGCCGCGTCCAACCCTGCAAAGCCATGCAACTGGAGGCCGTCCTCCTCTGCAAGGCGTCTTGAGGGGAAAGGACAGTTGCATGGCTCCTATCGTGATTTACGGCCCGGCAGTGCAAGAGGCGCGCAACCGGCTTCGTTCCGCACAGATTTCCACAATGTTCGAAGTCTTGCGTGTCTCTCTTTTCAAGGAGCAGGACACCGACGCGGGCAGCAGTTTTGCACGCGGGATCGCCAACCTTGTGAACAGCCTGCAACCGCCGCAGGGCAATGCCAAGGCCGCGGCAGCGCTTTCTGCGGCGAAAACACGGATCAACCAGTTCCTGAATGCCGGCAATGTCGAGGACGTCTTCGCCCTGGCGGATGCTCTGCGCTGGCTTGGGGAGTACATCGAGCTGGGCGGCGGCAACGAGGCAATCCAGAAGTTCCGGGTGGGGCTGCATAATCCGGCGGCCTTCAGCCCGGCCAACCGGGCCCGCAGACCGGTTCCCGACTACAGTCTGGAGGAGTTGCCAGACCTTGGAATTTTCAAGAACCGCCTGC
>JBNKOQ010000051.1:0-13899 GCA_050294735.1 Roseibium sp.
CCGCGAGAGGCTCCTGGCTGGCCTCCGCCCGCCCGGCTTTCGCCGCCTCAAGCACATCCAGCAGTGCTTCAATGCTCTCGACACCTCCAGTCGCCCCGCCCCAACGTTCCGCCATTTCCCGCTGCAGCGCGACATCCGCAACCAGATCGGTTCGCTGGTTGGGGTCTGAAGCGGCCCCGCCCTGTCCCGGAATGCTGTTTTGAAACGACCTGAAGGCTTCGCCATGGGTCAGCAGCGACAAGACATCGCCAAAGGGCTCATATCCCGCATCTTTCAGCTCCTGGCCAAGCTTGTCGATCCCGCGCGGCGAGATGTTCCGCGTATCGTAGCGGCAGCTGATATCGGCGATCCTGTCTTCATAAGACGGCTCTGCCCGCGTCTCCGTCTGTGCCTGTATCTCCGTGGTGGCAGGCTCCTCCGGTTGTCCGGCCTTGGACAAAAATGCTGTTCCGGCCGTATGCGCCGCCCCGCGCGATTGCGTCCCGGTTGTTGTGCCAGGCACCGTCAGCCCCCTATAGCCCGCCACGATCATGAGGACGCCTCCTGCAAAACGAGAAGACTCTCGCTGGTCAGCCTGGCCAAACCGCCTTGGCTTCCCGTGGTTTGCCCCTGGCGCGCTTCCGCGGCTTTATCCAGCACGCTGAACAGATGCTCCAGCGCGTCGAAGCCTTCAACCGGCTCCCCCATACGTTCCGCCATCTTCCGCTGTGTCTCTGCCGTCTCTTTCAGGTTGCTTCGCGCCATTGGATCGAACGGCTGCACATCCGGTCCATACGCCCGGGCCGTCACCTCATGCAGCCGGGACTGAAACCCCTCACCGAACGAGCTCAGGATCATCAGATCCGCCAGCGGCTCGTAGCCCTCGCCCTGCAGCTCCTCGACCAACGCATCCACCTCGCGTGGAGACATATTCTCGAGGTCATAGCGTTTTGAAATCTCGCCGAAATTTGAAAAACTCGAACTCGGCTGACCGTTGATCCCGGCAATTGTTTCCAGGCTGGAGGATGTTTTTGCCGGGTCCTTCAGATGCTCTGCCGCCGGGCCTCCGCTGGAGAACGTCGCCGATGTTCGCGTGTTTCCGCCGCCGGGTCTGGCAACAACGGGATTGTTGGAAAGGGAAGAAATCATGAAACGCTCCGCGCACTGGCAAGTGTGACAAGAGCGACGCAAGAGACATGCCAACCCTGGATTGCAACCGAACTCCCGTAGGCCTGAGCCAGGGTGTTCCCGCCCGGATCCTTCGAATCAGCGCCCTGATTTTTTCGACAGTGTAAATTTTAACAAGGTATTACTACCTAGGGCATTGCCCCCAAAATTAGGCATCAGTTTTAGACTTTCTTCAAAGTGAAAGCATTACTATCCGTCACAAACAGTTCATAGGGATATGGCGGGAAATGCTCAGTTCACTGGTCGACCTTGCACGGGAAAGCGATAGCGGCAAACGGCGCGAGCTTCTGGGGCACCTTTCCTCTCTTTTCGTCATTGGCGCCGAACGGTACACAGATGAAGAACTGACGCTGTTCAACGGTGTCATGAAACGGCTTGCCGACCTCGCGGACGAACCGACCAGGGAACGTTTGTCAGCTGACTTATCGCAGATCGGGCAAACATCTCACGAACTGGTCAAGAAACTGGCCGACGACAGCATCGCGATTGCGCAATACATGTTGCAATACTCGCAGGTTCTAACCCGCGAGGACCTGCTGCACTTTGCCAAGGTCAAGGGGCAGGACCACCTGCTGGCGATCTCAAAACGTGACCGGCTGGAAAAACGGCTGACCGATGTGCTGCTGGAGCGCGGCGAACAGCCTGTCCGGCGCTCTGTTGCCGCCAACCCGGGTGCCGAGCTGTCTGACTGGGGAACCCGGTTTCTCGTCAAACTGGCCGAAAAAGATCCGATGTTGCGCGAGACCATGATGACACGGTCCGACCTGACACCGCAGCATTTCGACAAGTTGATCGATCAGCTTCCCGAGGAACAGTCGGCCAAGCTGCGGATGCTTTATGCCACCAATGAAAAACTGGTGGAGGAAATGTTCCATGAAGCCGGTCAGATGGTTGCCAACAGCAAGCTGGACCGTAAACGCTCACGCCTGGACACAAAGGTCTCTTTGAAGGAGATCCGGGACGGCCGGAAAAACGTCAACACGGTGTTCACGGAATACACCTTGTCGAGCAACCTGCTCGACCTGTCCTTCCTGCTCGCCAGCCTTGCCGAAATCGACCAGAAATACGTCGTCAATGTCATCCTGCGCATGGAGATCGACGGCATTGCCATCCTGTGCAAGGCTCTGGAAATCGGCGACAACGAGTTCAACACATTCTGCAAAGCCCGCTGCAGCCTTCTCAAATTGCCCACCAAAATCGCTGAAAAATGGAGCAGCGATTACAATGTCATGAATACGGCCGATGCCCAGCGGGCTCTTCGCTTCATCAAGGTCAGGCTCAAGGCGATGGAATCCCAGGCAGCATAAATCCGGATCACGTCGCCGCCAGAAGCGCGGCTTCCGGACAGCCGTCCCCCTCAAGCTGAACATTTAGCTAATTCTCAATCTTTTCGGATCGATAATGGACCATTCCATGGAACGATTCGAGATGCTCGATACCCTGATCAAAATGGCAAATGACTGTTCTGACGAGAAGCGGCAAAGCTTCGCGGAACAAGTGTCCAAGCATTTTGCCGACCGGGCTCATCTGAACCGCCCGGAGGAAATCGAAACCTTCAACAATCTGCTCGACGGGGTTTACGACGGGCTTGGAGACAACGCGAAAGAAGCCCTGGCCGAAAAGCTGGCCGATGTCGTTGAGACCTCTCCCAAGCTCGCCTCCAAGATAGCCAGAGACTTGCCGCGGGTCGCAAGACCAATGCTGGAGCGCTCGCATTCCCTGCGCGAAAAAGAGCTTATGGAAATCGCCGAAACGGAGGGCGAAGAACACCTTCTTGCCATTTCCAAACGCAATTACCTCAGCGCAAAACTGACCCGGAAGCTGATCGCGCATGGCAGCAAGAAGGTCAAGCAATCCGTTGCCTCGAACCTTGGCGCTGAAATCACCGCGGAGGAAATCGAGCAGATCATCAAGGAGTTGCCGGCAAAGATGGGTGACAAAATCCGTCATTTGCGCAAATCCACGGAGGATTTCGTTGCAGAAATGTTCCAGGACCCCGATGAAGTCATGACAGGTGAGGAGCTGGAAAAGCGCGAGTCGCGCATCGATGTGCGCCAATGGCTCACCGGCATCCGCCAGGGGCACATCACCCTGAACAAGGCGGTGTCCCAAGTTGCCTTCGAGAAAAACCTTTATGATGTTGCCAGCATCCTTGCGGTGGTCTCGGGCCTCGAGCGCAAACATGTTGCCAACTTCATGATCCGCTACGATTCAACCTGCATTGCCGTCCTTTGCCGGGCCGTCGGTATTGGCGACGGCGAATACTCGACCGTCTGCAAGAGCCGCTGCGCCCACCTGAAGTTCCCGGCCTCAACCGGCAACAAGTGGCTGACCAACTATCACCTGCTGGACCCGAAGGACGCCACGCGTATGCTCGAGCTGTTCAAGGCCAAGATGACCGCCCAGCAAATGGAAGCGGCTGCTTGACAGCCTTACGCCTTGGGATCGTCAGCCGCCAGAAGCTCATCCAGCCTGGCTTGCTCGTCCGCATTCAGCGGCACGGATGATGTCATATCTTCGGGCTGGCGTCTGCGCTTGCGGATAGCGGCGGCCAGGCCGAACAGCCCGGCGAGCAGAGCCACCGGCCCCGCAGCCCACAGCACCAGCGTGTGCCAGGCGAACTTTGGTTTCAACAGCACGAACTCGCCGTAGCGCGAAACCAGATAGTCGACCACTTCGTCATCCGTATCGCCGGCCGTCAAACGCTCGCGAACCAGGATGCGCAGATCCTTGGCCAGTGGCGCATTGCTGTCGTCGATGGACTGGTTCTGGCAAACCATACAGCGCAAATGGGCCGACAGGTCCCGCGCCCGCGCTTCCAGCACCGGGTCGTCCAGCACCTCGTCAGGCGCGACAGCCAGTGCGGGCCCAAGGACAAGCATCAGCATCGCAGCCAGGGCCAGAAACACTCTCACGATCCGCATCCCGCTACTCCGCAGCTTGAGGTGCGGCCACCACGCGGCGGGCCGGTTTCGGGGCTCCAACACGGAGCCTGCGGTCGGCGATGGAAACCAGCCCGCCGAAGGCCATCACCATGCAGCCAAGCCAGATCAGGGTCACCAACGGCTTGAAATAGACACGGACGTCGATGCCGCCGCTGTCCCGCCCCTCACCAAGCGACAGGTAAAGCTGGGAGAACCCGCGTGTCAGGATCGCCGCTTCCGTCGTCGGCATCTGGCGCGCGGTGTAAAGCCGCTTGGCCGGATCCATCTTCGCAATCACGGCCCCGCCCTCGCGTGCGGTAAAATGGGCAACATCCTCACGATAGTTGGGTCCCTGGCGCGGCACGGCACCATCGAACGTCAATTCGTACCCTGCCAGCTCTACTGTATCGCCGGGCCGCATGGTCAGGATACGCTCCTCCTGGAAGGCGGATGCTGTGACAATACCGAGAACGCAGACACCGATACCGAAATGCGCGATTGACGTGCCCCAGGCAGACCCCGGCAGACCCTTCAGCCGCGAAAAGCCCCGGACGATGCCAACCTCGAACAATTTGACACGCGTGACCAATTCGGACACGGCTCCGGCCATCACCCAGACTGCCAGTCCGATCCCCAGCGGGGCAAGAACCCGGTCGAAGCCCCAGAGCCACAAGGTGAAAAGGCAAACCAGAAGTGCCAGCGCGAAAGCAGCGTAAAGCCGCTGTCCCGCGGCTAGCAGATCACCACGTTTCCAGGCCAGTAGCGGCCCGAAGGGGACGGCGATCAGCAAGGGCACCATGAGCGGGCCGAAGGTCAGGTTGAAGAACGGAGCGCCCACCGAGATCTTCTCGCCGGTCACTACATCCAGGGCCAGCGGATAGAGCGTGCCGACAAAGACAGCGGCTGTCGCCGCAGTCAGAAAGAGGTTGTTCAGAACGAGCGCGCCCTCCCGGCTGATCGGCGCAAACAGGCCGCCCTGTTTCAGCATCGGGGCACGCCAGGCGTAAAGCGACAGGGATCCACCAATAAAGAGGCAGAGAAGGGTCAGGATGAAAACACCGCGCTCCGGGTCCGTCGCGAAGGCATGAACGCTGGTCAGCACGCCGGAGCGGACCAGAAAAGTGCCCAGAAGCGACAGGGAGAAGGTGAAGATTGCGAGCAGAATGGTCCAGACCTTCAAAGCCTCGCGCTTTTCCATCACGATGGCGGAATGCAGCAGGGCCGTTCCGGCAAGCCAGGGCATGAAAGAAGCATTTTCGACCGGATCCCAGAACCACCAGCCGCCCCAGCCGAGTTCGTAGTAGGCCCAGTAAGACCCCATGGCGATGCCCATGGTCAGGAACACCCAGGCCAGCAAGGTCCAGGGCCGCACCCAACGGGCCCAGGCGGCATCGATGCGGCCAAGGATGAGTGCAGCAACGGCAAAGGAAAAGGTGATCGAAAAGCCGACATAGCCGATGTAGAGCATCGGCGGATGGATCGCCAGACCGACATCCTGCAGGATCGGGTTAAGGCCATTGCCTTCCATCGGGGCCTGGACGATCCGGTTAAACGGATTCGATGTGGCCAGGATGAAGAGGACGAAGCCTGCCGTGATCCAGCTTTGAACCGACAGGGTCGCAGCCCTCAGAGGCGCCGGAATGTTGCTGCCGAAGTATCCGACCAGCGCGCCGAAGAAGACCAGGATCAGCACCCAGAGCAGGACAGATCCCTCATGGTTTCCCCAGACACCCGAGATCTTGTAAATCAGCGGCTTCGCCGAATGGGAGTTTTCCCAGACATTCACCACCGAGAAGTCCGAGGTCACATAGGCGGTGGTCAGAGCCGCAAACGAAATGGCGACCAGGCAAAACAGGGCAACGGAAACCGGTGGCGCAACGGCCATCAGACGGTCGTCTTCCCGCACGGCCCCAACCATCGGCACCACAGACTGAACCAGCGACAGCGCAAAGGCCAGCACCAGGGCATAATGTCCAAGTTCAACGATCATGCTTGTCTCCCGAACCCGATGAACGCGGCCCTGCCGGGCCTCATTCCTGGCCTTCCCAGACGCCTTGCGCCTTGAGGGACTCCACCACTTCCTTGGGCATGTAGTTTTCATCGTGCTTGGCAAGCACACTGTCGGCTACGAACACCCCGTCCGGGCCGATGATGCCTTCAGTCACCACACCTTGCCCCTCGCGGAACAGATCCGGCAAGATCCCCTTATAGCTGACTGGGACATCATTGACCGTGTCGGTAACGCGGAAGCTGACATTGGCATTGTCGGACCGAACAACCGACCCCTTTTCGACCAGGCCGCCCAAACGAATGCGCTGGCCGTGCGGAACCGCCTTCTTGGCGATGTCCGTTGGACTTTGAAAGAAGACAATCTGATCGTTCAAAGCGTAAAGAATGAGCCCGACCGCAACGGCAAGAACTGCGCCGGCGGCCCCGATCATGGTCAGGCGCCTCTGTTTTCTGGTCATCTGTTTCGCGTCCGTCCGTTTCCGTTTGGCAGAAAGCCCGCCCCTCAGGGGCTTTCTACACCGGCCGTCTTGGCCATCTCATTGATTTGCCCCAAAGCACCGGCGTCATCCGCATAGGCGGCACGCGCCATTTTAACAGCTTCGGAGGCCTTGTCGCGCTCGCCCATGACCGAATAGGCGCGAATAAGCCTCAACCATTCGTCCACAGACCCGCCGTCGCTTTTCAGGCGTTCGGCAAGCCCCTGAACCATCCCGGCGATCATCGCTGTGCGGTCTTGGGCGCTCATGTCCTGCGCTGCGGCGATGTCCGCTTTTCCAGGACCGGGCAACCGCATTCCGCCGCCCTGCCCGGAGCCTGCCACCGGTCCGGCCCCGGCACCGCCAAGCTGCGCCAGCTGGGCCTGAGCAGCCGGAACCCAGGGTTCATTCGGATCCGCGCCGTCGAGAAGATCGTTCCAGGAGGCGATTGCCTCTTCGGTCTTGCCCTCCTGCCCCAATGCCAGCGCCAGGAAGAAGCGCGGTTTGACAGCGGTAGCATCCAGCTCCACGGCCCGCTCAAAAGCGGCCTGCGCGTCCGCACTGACAATGCCATTGTTGGCAACGGTCAGGGCCTCGCCCAAGTCGGTCTCCAACTTGGGATTGGATCCCAGCAAGCGGATTGCGTTGGCATAGGCATTGGCGGCGGCAGCCGGATTGCCGATCCTCATATAGACAGGAGCGACCACGCTCCAGCCCTGACCATCCTGGGGGTTTTCGGCCAAATGGCGCTCAACCCGGGCCACCAGCATTTCCACCGACTGGTTTTCCGCCGGGGCATCAAGGCGCGCCTGCAGCGGCTGATCGGACAAATCGGGAGATCCCAGGACGAGATAGAGGCCAAAGGCCCCCAACGGCAGGACGATCAGCGCCATGACCATGACCAGCTGCTGCGGCAACCGGCTCGTCTGGCTGCCTGCGCCTGCCTCGCCCTTTGAAAGCTCATCGGCGGCCAGCAAACGGCGCGCGATTTCAACACGGGCCGCCTCGGCGGCTTGCGGCTCGATCAGGCCCCGCTCCTGATCCTTCTCCACTTCCGCAAGTTGTTGCCGGTAAACAGCCGCATCGGCAGCGTGTCCGGCGCGCGCGTCTCCGCGGGTGGAGCTGTTTCGGGTCAATGGCACCAAAACAGAGAGGGCGGCAGCGGCAGTCAGCACCGCAATCAGGATCCAGAACATCATGACGGACACTATAGAACCTGCCGGGCACCGGAAGGCAAGCGCCAGACGTGTGACCAGCGGTCGCGGAACCATTTCTATCTGGAAAAGTTTCGCTTGCCGGAAGGCAAGACAACACGCCGGCTACTGGCGGCGGGCCTGCTGCCGGACAGCGGCAGCCCTCTGCCCGGCGGCTTGCGCCGGCTGTTTGCCGTCCTCGGCTTCGGCCGTCTCAATGCCAATTGCACTTTGCCGGCTGCGGCGCAGCTGTTGGGCGTATTCATTGCCGTAATAGATTTCGCACAGCATGATCGCGACATCCACCGCCGCCACATGGGCTTCGCGCTTCTTGCCTGACGTCTTGTGCAGGTCCCCGATCAGCGAGCGGGTCACAATCTCCAGCGTCTGTTCGACAGTCTGCCGGGTCCGTTTGCCGATTTCGTTGACCGCGAAGGTCTCACTTGCATTGCGCACCATCACGACAACCCGCAGCGCCCTGACAGCTTCGTCAATCGCCGTTTCATCCCGCTTCAGTTTCCCGTCGGCATCAAAGGTCGGAACCAGCAGAGACCGGCGGACAGCCCCTTGGGCGTTCCCCAGTTCGCTGGTCACAATCTCCGAAATGTCCTTCTTCGTTTCTGACAGGCGTTTGTGCCATGCCCCGGCCTGTGACAAATCCAGATCCAGCTCCACACCGCGGACAAGGCCGTGATAGTCAGACAGCGCCTGGGAGAAAGCGACCGGATCCGGGTTGTTTTTGCGGTGTTCATGCGCCAGGACGTTGAGCCGTTCGGCTTCGCTGAGAACCACATCGATGAAAGGGGCAAATTGCGACGAGCTTATTGCCCGGGCATCATCCGTCCTGGCCAACCGC
Organism: Roseibium sp.; assembly: GCA_050294735.1. GTDB lineage: Bacteria > Pseudomonadota > Alphaproteobacteria > Rhizobiales > Stappiaceae > Roseibium. The sequence continues at coordinate 8,627 of JBNKOQ010000051.1, forward strand.
CCGGCAAAGGAGCAAAGAGAGGATGGCGTGTCGGCGCGCTCCAGAAGAGCTGCGGCAACGACCGAAATATGATCCGGAAATCGCGCACTGGCCTTTTCGACAACGCGCAGCAGGCCTGGTGCCGACTTCAACCGCTCGTCATCCAGACTATCGGGCACCGCATTCAGAAACGGTATCAGCCATCCTTCGGCTTCGAAGATCTTGGTGATGTCCTTCAGATCGGCAATTCCGCGTTCACCGCCAATTTCCATTCCCAAACGGCGGCGATCCTTATCCGACCGCTCGATCTTATGCAGAACCTCGCCGACGGCCTCGACGGAGCGTCTGCGCAAGTTCTTTGCCAGCGCCTCGATCCGGTCGAGGCTGATCGCATCGTTTTCCGCATATTCCAGCAGGCGTTTGACATCGCCGGGCAGAATGTCCCGCGCGATCCAATGCCATACCCGGTTGAGAGCCGCCCGGTGAACACGGCCTTCCTGCTTTTTCGGCAAATGCTCGTTGATCAGGAATTCGTCGAGAGGTGTAAAGAACAGGCGTTGGACCTGATTGCGGCGCGATGCCCCGTTCTGCGGTTCGACAATAGTCGGGTCGGGTTTGCGGAGCAGATTCAGCGACGCGGAGAGAATCAGTTCAATGTGGGCATCCGAAGATCCTGCGTCGCGGGCGCGCTCCAGATTACGAACAAGACTCTCCACGGCCTGAGGAGACAATTCCTCAAGATATCTTGTGATTTTACTCGTAACCATTTCAATTTGTGACATGTCTAGCAAACACACCCGCGCCAACAGTCCAGAACAATAGGTTCAGAACTTTAAACAAAGGTTGAGGAAGTCTGACTTCTGTATGCGAGCTGGGTGAAAATTTGGCTTTGTGGCAAAGACTTATAAATTCTGCCAACGAAAATCCGGTTTCAGCCCGGAGGCCCCGCCAAGCAGGCAGCAACCTCTAGCCGATTGTTTTCCAGGACCCGTCTGCCTCACGGCAAGCTGTCCCGCGCGATGACAAGGGGACCCCGTTGAGTATCATCTCATGGGTAAACTCGCGGCAGGTGGTATCGTTGATTTGATAAACCGGCCCTGGCCGTACGCGTCCGTGGCGGCCTGTCTCTTCATTCTGCCAGGCAATCGACACCCCAAGACCCTTAGAACGCAAAGCCTGCTTTTGAGCCTCGGCAACAGCCATTTGATCAGATTTATCGAGAGACTGTCCGAACTCATTGCTCTGCAGCAAAGCGATTGCCGTGCTCGCCTCATCCCCGGCAACGCCGGTCGCATTCGCGCCGAACTGGCTGTTCCAGAGCCCCTGCTGTCCGCCGGACACGGAGTTGCAGCCAGCCAGACCGGCTGCCAGCAAAAACAGAACTGAAAATGTGCGGACCTGCATGAACCTGGATGCTCCGTCAGTGAGACACTGTCGACTGACCGTAAGATGAAAGAAACACTATGGCATATATAGGAATTTTTTGTGGCCGAACTACGCCTGTCCTGTGAATTTTCACCAGTGTGGAATCACAATACCGTAACGAAGTGTTACACGGAAGGCAGGATCAGCCGCGCCTGCAAGCCGCCAAGCGCCGCGCGGTCCAGCTCCAGCCTGCCGCCATAGAGAGCCGCCAGATCCGCCACAATGGACAGGCCCAGCCCGGTCCCCGGAACGGTTTCGTCCAGCCGCCGCCCCCGTTTGACGGCTTCCTGCCGTTCAGCCTGCGACAGGCCGGGCCCATCGTCCTCGACCACCAGCTCAAAAGCTCCCGCGCCGTCCCCTCCTGCTGCAAGACCGCGATCCGGACGCTCACACATGAGCGTGCCCATTTGCAGGCATTGTCCAGAAGGTTGCCCGCAAGCTCTTCCAGATCCTGCTGCTCGCCGCGGAACCTCAGCCCGGCCGGCAGATCGCCTGCCAGTTCGACGTCCCGCTCCCGGTAGATTTTCGACATCGCCCGCGTCAGCCGCGACAACACCGGCTCCACTTCGCAGGACACACCGATCACCCGCCGCTGCGCCGCCATGCGTGCCCGCTCCAGATGGTGCTGGATCTGGGTCGACATGATGGCCGCCTGTTCGGAGACTTTTGCGGCAAAGGGGCCGGAGGCCGATCTCGCCTCATTGGAAATGACGCTCAAGGGCGTTTTCAGCCCGTGCGCCAGATTGCCGACATGGGTTCTCGAGCGCTCGACGATTTCCCTGTTCGAGTGGATCAGGGCGTTGAGTTCAACGGCAAGCGGTGCCAGTTCCACCGGCAGGTTTTCATCGATTTCCTCCGCTTCCCCGCGCCGGACATTGCTCAAGGATTCCTGCAACCGCTTCAAAGGTTTGAGACCGACCCGGACCTGCAGGAAAACGGCGCCGATGAGCCCGACACCGAAGACAAGCAAAGTGAGCGCGACCTGCTGGGCAAAGTCGTAAATGTCCGCCCTGAAGCCGGAGGTTACCGCCGCAACCGTGATAATGTAGGTCTCTCCGGCCACGTCGACCCGGCGCTGCCTGACACGCACCTCCTCATTGCCGGGGCCCATGCCGAGGGAACTTTTGACAACAGCGCCGCCACCGAGCGGGTCGACAATCAGCGCGTCACCGACGAGGGAAGCGGAAGCGTAAAGGACATTGTTTTTCGTTCCGACCTCCGAGACCGTCCAGTACCAGCCCGACAAAGGCAGTGAGAACCTGGGATCGCTAACACCCTTTGGGGGGCGAAGCGCCGTAGCATCTGCGGCAGCTGGATCGGGGACCATCTCGGCCAGCAGCGATTTTCCATAGATATCCAGCTGAGCATCGAAGCTTTTCTCACTGGCCGCGCGGTAAAGCCCCACCAGGATCGTGCCGGCAACAGCCAGAGCGATCACAGACCAGACAGCGGCAACCGTGACCAGACGGCCAGACAAGGACCGCTGATGCCGCTTCGGCTTATCCGTGCTTAAAGGGCCGGCGGTTTCACTCGTCAACGGGCTCTCCAAGCCGGTAGCCGAGCCCCCGGATGGTTTCGATCATGTCCGAACCGATTTTCTTGCGCAGACGCCCGACAAAAACCTCCACAGTATTGGAATCCCTGTCGAAATCCTGCTCGTAGAGATGTTCCGTCAGCTCGGTTCTGGAAATGACCTTGCCCTGGTGATGCAGCAGATAGGACAGCAGGCGGTATTCGTGAGAGGTCAGCTTCACCGGATTGCCGTCGTTGGTCACCCGGCCGGCGCGCAGGTCAAGGCGCACGCTGCCGCAGGTGATCTCATTCGACGCATGGCCGGCAGCCCGGCGCACCAGCGCCCGCACCCGGGCCAGAACCTCTTCCATATGGAACGGCTTGGCCACGTAATCGTCCGCACCCGCATCGATCCCGGCCACCTTGTCCGACCAGCGGTCGCGCGCTGTCAGGATCAGCACCGGCATGACGCGGCCATCGCGGCGCCAGCTTTCCAGAACGGACAGTCCGTCCAGCTTGGGCAACCCCAAATCCAGCACAACCGCATCATAGGGTTCGGTGTCGCCCAGAAAATGGCCTTCCTCCCCATCGAACGCCGTGTCGACGGCATAGCCAGCTTCGCCCAGCGCTGTCACCAGTTGGCGGTTGAGGTCCGTATCATCTTCCACTACGAGCAAGCGCATCGAAAATCCTGTCGTTCGAAATATTAAGCCAACAGCCTACCGGCTGGCGTTCAGAACCTTGGTCTGGACCTTGCCGCCGACCAGGACAGACAGCCGGTAAACATAGCGGCCACCCTCAACGCACAGCTGCGCCTTGACGATTTCTCCGCCTGCGGCCGACTTCATCGACCCGAGCGAGGCGGCCTTGCCGCTGGCAACAGCCTGACGCGCCTCACCCTGGGAGAGGCATTGTGCGCTCGCAGGCACTGTCGCCAGACCAATCAGAACACACATCGCGATAAAAGGTTTCAACAGACCCATCTTTCGACCCTATAAGCACGCAGCTCATCAACACTTGGCTGAAACGCTGTCCGGTCAGAGCAGATCACCCGCTCGTCCTTAATTTCGAACAGTTTTAGCGATTCCCAGCTGAACATGACATGAATGAGGGAACAAGACTTACCAACAAACTGTTTTTCCGGCCAAATAAAGTCCATGATTGGCTGTGGCAACACCGGAGGAATGAGAGAGACAAGATGATTTTATTCAACACACAGCACCGCTCCGTTTTTTCGCGCGTGTTTGCAGCTTGCCTCGTCTCTTGTGCGGCACTCTTTGCAAACCCGCCTGCTTCGGCCTGCTCGCTGGCTCTGGTCATCGCGATGGATGGCTCCTCCAGTGTCAGTGCCGGCGAACACAGACTGCAGCTCCATGGGCTGGCCGAGGCCTTGCAGGACAGTGACGTCAGATCGGCTATCCAGGCAGTTGGAGGCATCTGGTTCTCCAGCTTTGAATGGAGCGGGCGGTATCAGCAGACCATGCAGGTCGATTGGCGTTTCCTGAATGACGACGACAGCATTTCAGCCGCCGCCTCGGATCTTGCCAAGAGCAAACGAGGCTACACCGAGTTTCCGACCGCGCTTGGCTATGCCCTCGGCTATGCCTCCAACCATCTGGCGAAAGTTCCCGGACCATGTGAGCGCAAGGTGATCGACGTGGCCGGAGACGGCATCAACAACGAAGGCTTCGACGCGGCTGCGGCCTACCGCGCCTTCGCCTTCGACGGCATTACCGTCAATGGGCTGGCGATTGCCGGGGCCAAGCCGGATCCGGTCGCCTATTACCGGGACAAGGTCATCCACGGCCCGGGAGCCTTTGTCGAAGTGGCAAGAGGCTTCTCAGATTATACGGCGGCCATGAAACGCAAATTACTGCGGGAGATCGGCACGGCGAATTACGCCAGCTTGGGGCAGGATATGAGGCTGGAGACTTTCTCTCACGGCCGGCGGTAACTTTGGTCCTCCATCCTGCGGTAAAAATCCTTCAGGGTTTTGCCCGGTTCGGGGCGGAATGTGTCACCTTCCTCGCGGATGTCTCCGATGCGGTCAAGGCGGAACATACGGAAATCCCCGCGCAGCTCGCACCACGCAACCAGGGTCCAGACCTTGCCCCAGAACCACAGGCCCAGCGGCCGGACTGTTCGGGCGCTGGGGGTGTTCTCGGCGTCGCGATAATCAAACTGCAGGCGCTGCCGGGCCTCAACGGCACGATCAACCCGATCCAGCCGCGCGCGCAGCTCGTCGGGCATATCGCCCATCTGCATCGCATGTATCTGCACCTCGCGGGCACGGGCGCGGGCGGCATCGGGCAGCACCGCATCGATCTTGTCCAGCGCCCTGTCTGCGGCGCGGGCCA
>JBNKOQ010000052.1:0-13825 GCA_050294735.1 Roseibium sp.
GGCCATTGCGTGCACAATTTCGTGCGCGCGTCGGGAACGACGGACCTGCTTTATCAGCAGAACCACCACGGCGTCTGGCGGTCCTCGGATGGGGGGAGGAGTTGGGACAGCATCAATGCGGGATTGCCGTCAACCTTCGGCTTTCCGATCCGTGTTCACCCGCGCTACCCCGACACCATCTGGACACTGCCTCTAAATGGCGACAGTCAGGGGCGGTTTCCGCCGGAAGCAGCGGCAGCCGTGTGGCGCTCCACCGATGGCGGGGCCTGCTGGCAGCCTCTGCGTGAGGGCTTGCCGCAGGAAAGCTGCTTTTTCACAGTTCTGCGTCAGGCCATGGCCGGCGACGACATGAAGCCGGCTGGAATTTATTTTGGCACCAACAGCGGCTCGGTCTTCGCCAGTACGGACGAGGGAGACAGCTGGCAGGAAATCGCCCGCCATTTGCCAACTGTCCTGTCGGTGGAAACGATGCGTTGCTGAAACCTGACCAGCCACCCAGGCTCAAAGCTCCAGCGGGAATCCCTGAAACGGCTTGATCTCTTTCAAGGCGAAGTTGGTGGTCATGGTCTTGATGCCCGGCAAGCGGCGCAACGTGGTCATGGAAAACTCCGCATAGCTGTCGAGATCCCGGCTAACAACCATCAGCATGAAATCCGCTCCGCCCGATACCGAATGGCAGGACACCACTTCGGGCAGCGCCCGGATCTCCTCTTCGAACCGCGTCGCATCCTCGTCCGAATGTTTATCGATCTGGATCACCACATAAACAAGCACGCCGAGCCCGATCCGCCGCCTGTCGAGATCCGCGGAGTAGCCCTTGATGATACCGTCGTCCTCCAACTGGCGGACCCGTCTCCAGCACGGGCTGGCGGACATGCCCAGCTCCTCGGCAAGGGCCGCATTGGTGATACGCCCGTCCTTCTGCAGCTTGCGCAGTATTTTAACATCATCCTTCATCAAGGCCTGCATCGGTAAACTCTCCCTAAAAATATCGAAATTTGGGCAGAGATTACCTGATAATGTTCCCACCTAGAATAACTTAGACAGGATCTTCCCGCTGTTTTGGGCCAATTTTCGGGCGAAAACATCCCGCCGACACAGGAAAGAAAGACCTCATGAGCTTGCACGGAACCGAAGACCTGAGCATCGCCCTCGTGATCAATCCATCGCTGCCCTTGGGTTTCATCGCCAACACAGCTGCGGCCATTGGGATCGGCATCGGAGCGGGCAAGCCAGGCTTCGGCGGCGTTGCGCTGAACGATCGTGCGGGAACCCGGTTCATGGCCAGCTCAGACCGTCCCGTTCCGATACTCCAAGCGGATGGAGACACGCTCCAAAGATTGATGCAAAAGGCGGCGAAGACGGCGCCGGAAGGCGGTCAGCTGGTGATCTTCCCCGCCTTCGCTCGCGTGCTTCATTCCTTCAAGGATTACGAAGACGCCCTGCCCCTGCGGGATCTCACGGAAGAGGCTATTGACGGCATTGGCCTTTCCGGCCCATCCAAATGGGTCAAATCCCTGACAGGCTCCTGCAAGCTGCTGCGCTGAGCAAGTGACCGATCCGAAGCGAGTCCCGTAGGCCTCTCAGGCCTTCCGCAACCACACCGCGGTGTCGTGGAAAGCCGCACCGCCGTAAGGAGCGACCTGGTCGGCACCCGTCAGGGTGTTGATGCCCTTGCCATCGGCAAAAGCCTCATTCGGCCAGACCCCTTCCGAGATCACTGTGCCGGGTGTCAGATCCTCATAGAAGCGGGCATGCAGGGTGACCACACCGCGGTCATTCCCCATCTGCACGAGATCGCCATCGCCAATACCGTAGCGGGCCGCGTCTTCCGCCCTTAGCCAGGCTTCCGGACGTTTCTCCTTTTTCCGCCCACTTTCCGTTTCATTGAATGTGGAATTGAGGAACGAGCGCGCCGGGGCCGTCACCAGCCGGAACGGATGCCGCTTGTCCGCAACCTCGATGCTGTTCCACTGATCAGGCAGCTCGGGCATGGTGCTCCATGGGCCGACGGGACCGTCAGCAGGTCTGTTCGGCGCAGCGGAACGGCCCCAGTCCGGACGGAAATGAAACTTGCCATCCGCATGGCCAAAGCCATTGAGGTAATGGGATGTCTCGAAGTCCGGCTGCAGGTCGATCCAGCGGCCGGTCTCCAGATCCTCCAGAGTTCCATAGCCGGAATTCTTCAGCATCCAGTCGATATGATCGCGCGCGCTCATTTCAAACCCAGGATGATCGTCCGCGCCTAGGCGTCTTGCCAGTTCATTGAGAACAAAAAGATTTTCCCGTGGCCCGTCTGGCGCGTCGACCACTTTCGGTCCCAGCAGGAGATGCTGGTTGCCGCCGCCCTTGTAGAGATCGTCGTGCTCCAGAAACTGCGTCGCCGGCAGGACAACATCCGCCATCAGCGCCGTCTCTGTCATGAAATGCTCATGCACGACGGTGAAGAGATCCTCACGGGCAAAGCCTTTTTTCACCAGATCCTGCTCCGGCGTCACCGAGACCGGATTGGTGTTCTGGACAAGCATGGCCTTGACCGGAGGGCCACCCAGCAGAGACGCAGCATCGCCGGTCAGAATGCGCCCGACCAGACTTTGGTCCAGCGCGCGGATCCCAGGTTTCCTCAACTCCGGCGCTTCCACCATCGCCTTGTTGAGCTCGTAAATGGCGCCGTTGTTGTGAAAAACGCCGCCGCCTTCATATTGCCAGCATCCGGTGACCGCCCCTATGGACGCAGCCGCATGCATGCCGACAGCCCCGTTGCGGGACCGCGTAAAACCATAACCAAGGCGGAAGTAGGTTTTCTTGACCGTCCCGATCAGCCGGGCGGCCTCTTCTATCTGTGCCACCTCAAGCCCGGTGACCTGCGCCGCCCATTGCGGCGTTTTCTCCTGCAGGTGCGCTTCCAGATCGGCTGGGCAGTCAGTGTATTTCGCCAGATACTCCCGGTCCGCCAGGTTGTCGCGGAAAAGCACATGCATGATGGCACAGGCCAATGCGGCATCGGTGCCGGGCCGCAGCACAAGGCCGATGTCCGCCTGTTTCATCGTCTCGGTCTTGTAGACATCCACGACGATGATCCTGGCACCGCGCTTTTTGCGGGCGGCAATCGCGTGGGTCATGACGTTGACTTGCGTTGCAACCGGATTGGTGCCCCAGATCACGATCTGGTCGGAAACCGCCATTTCGCGCGGATCCGGGCCTGCCAGCTTGCCGGTACCGGCAACATACCCCGTCCAGGCCATGTTGGTGCAGAAACTGTCGAACTGCAGAGAATATCCCTTGGCATGGCGGAAGCGATGGATCGAATCCCGCTGCACCATGCCCATGGTGCCCGCATAATGGTAGGGCCAGACGCTTTGAGCGCCGAACTCATCTTCCGCCGCCAGAAATTTTTCCGCGATAAGATCGAGAGCCGCATCCCACGAGATTTCCTCGAAACGGCCCTCGCCCTTCGCCCCCACCCGCCGCAGCGGCTTGAGCAGCCGGTCCGGGTGATAAAGGCGTTCGGCATAGCGGGCGACCTTGGCGCAGATCACACCCGCAGTATAACTGTTGTCCCGTGCGCCATTCAGACGTTTCACCCGCCCCTCTTCGTCCAGATGCACATCGAGGGCGCACGTCGAGGGACAGTCATGGGGACAGGCGGAAAAGGCGGCGGGCTGTGCTGGCTTGTTCATTGGCTCGGCGATCTGTGGTGGAACCACCGAACCTTGATGGGAATGACACGGCTGTCAAGCCGGGATGACGGCCGTCAGGTCCCCTTTTCCGTCGGCGCTCTATTTCTTCGGTCCAAAGTCGGCACGAGTGACAACGCCGTCTCCGTTCCGGTCGATATCCGCAATCCAACCCGCTGCGTTGTCCAGGAATTCGGCCTCGGAAACCTTGCCGTCCCCATCCGTATCGTTGGCTTCGAGACGCATACCGTTCGCAGGATTGAGAGCGCCCCGGCCGGCAGGTTCATTTCCGGCCTGATCGTTGGCCCGAGCTTCGTCGAAGGTCTTGTATTCCTCTGCATCGATAAAACCGTCCTCATTGGCATCGAATGACGCGAACACATCAGCACGGCGCTCACGGGCCTCATCTGCGCTCACGGCCATGTCGCCGTTGAGATCCCAGCTCTCGATGAAATGATCCCCAGGAGCTGCCAACGCGGCAGAAGCGCAGCAAAGAGAGAAAGCGAGCACAAGTGAGGAGGTTTTCATTGGATTTTCCTTTCGACGTATTTATTTCTTTATTTCAGATGTATGAAATAAAAGAGTGAAATGAAAGCCCGTGGGTGCACGGGCCTCCCTCTTGAACCGGTGGCGTCGGGTCAGTTGCCGCTGCAGGGCATCTTGCCGCCAGGACCTCCGCTGGCCCATCGCTCCTCACCGCGGCGCGGCGGCTGGCCACCGCGTGGTGGCTTACCGTTGCGTGGCGGTTTACCTTTTCCGGCCATCTGCTGCCGTCCGCCACCTCCCCCTTTGAGCCGAGAAAAACTGCTGTCCGGCGTCCCCATCCAGCATCGCGGAATAAAGGGAAAGCTGTCGGTCAGAACATATTGATATGTCCCTTGGGGATACTCCGGCGTAACCGCGAAACGACCGTTACATTGATCCAGGTCGCCGTTGCCTGCGACATAGGCATAGTCCTGCGTGAAGACACCGTTGTAGCGGCCTCCAGGCCCTCCGGGCCGGTTACCGGATTTGATAACGTAACTGCTTTTGAGTTTTTTCATCTTCGACGGCTTCGCCGGGTCGGCATAGCCGTAGGTACCATAGATCGGGAATCCATCTGCCGCGTAGCCAACCAAGGCAGGCGTTTTCCGTCCGCCGTTTTGAGCCATCACACCGGTAGGGATACCATGATAATGATAAGTGCCATCCGGCTGCACATGGGCATTGTAGCGGTCGAGACCGAGTTCGCAGCCCCCGCCCAGCGCCTCATAATTCCAGCCGCTATTCCGGTTGTTCTGCCACGTCTCCGCTGTGCCGGGGTCCATAAGAACCCCATTCAGCGCGATGCCGAAAGGTGTATGCCCGATGGGCTTGGCCCGCCCGGTTTTCTTCGGCGTAAGCGGCATTGCCAGGCGGTAATTCTTTTTGGCTATCGAATGGGGGTTGCCCCGATTGGGAAACCGGCCGGGCGCGATATTCGGATAGCCGTTCGCCGTGACGATCCTTTTGTTTCCCGATACCGAAAACGTTGCGGCAGCTTCAGCATCAGGCACCAGAAGTTCCCAAAGAGCTTCAGCGGTGCTTTCTTCAACGTATTCGCTTTCCCCTTCCAGATGGGAATTGCTTTCATGGGCAACCGCGCCGCCCGCATTCAACAACAAGACACTGCCGGCGCTGCCTAGCATAAGCTTCGAAATCGGATGCATTTTGTTCTCCCGCATGTCGTTGCCCGCGACACACTCAAGGTGGGACGTACAGCATCGGGATACTATCGAAAAACTGTCTGAAAATGTAACCAGATGTACAATCTGACATAAGTCCGGACAGCAAAAAGGCCAGTCCCATACGGAACCGGCCTTCAAAATATCATTTCAAAGCCAGAGGCTTAGCCGACGACTTCACAGCCAGCGAACCAGAATGCGATTTCTTCAGCAGCCGTCTCTGGCGCATCGGACCCGTGAACGGAGTTTTCGCCGATGGACAGGGCGAATTCCTTGCGGATGGTGCCTTCTGCAGCGTCGGCCGGGTTGGTCGCGCCCATGACTTCACGGTTCTTGGCGATAGCGTTTTCGCCTTCCAGAACCTGAACGACGGTCGGGCCGGACGACATGAATTCGGTCAGTTCGCCAAAGAACGGACGTTCCTTGTGAACCGCATAAAAAGCTTCAGCTTCACGCTGGGACATCCACACACGGCGGGAAGCAACAACGCGAAGACCTGCTTCTTCCAGCTTGGCGGTGATGGCACCGGTCAGGTTGCGCTTTGTTGCATCCGGCTTGATCATGGAAAAGGTGCGTTCAATCGCCATGGTTATTCAATCTTCCCTGGGTTTCGGCTTTCACAAGCCTTCATTTTCTGAGCACAGACAATCCGTCCTGCGCCGGTTCGAATCCGGGGTTCCTATATCTTTGCTGCGAGCCGACCGCAAGGGGCAAACCATGACAGTTTCAAGGCGGTTCTTCCAAGATCCCCCGACTTGCGTCCCCCAGAATACCTGCAGCGCGCGTAAAGCCACGACGATTGGCTGCATTGCCCTTTCCAAGACAGTACTCACATATCACAACCCGAAATAACTCTTTCCCCTTGCCACACCCTGTGATTTCTGATTACAACCGCGCGTAGTTTATGTATACATAATATTATTCCTGAATTCGCTGGCATCGCGACAATATACGTGGGGGAGACTGCGTCGATGAGGTCATTCGTAAAGATGATGATGGAATACAACCGCTGGGCAAACGAGCGGCTGTTGGCAGATTGCGGCAAGGTCGATGCAACCGGATTTCACACAAACTTCGGTGTCGAGCACCACTCCATCCACGGCACACTCGACCATGCGCTTCAAGTGGACCGCATCTGGCTCGCGAGGTTTAACAATCAGAACGAACCGTGCTCTGCATCCGAAACCCTGCTAACGCTCAATTTCAGCGAGCTTGCCGAACAACGGCGGCATGCGGACGAGGACCTCACCAGTTTTACAGACTACATTACCGAAATTCAGCTGACCCAGTGCATCCGTTTCAAAACCGACTGGACACCGGTCGAACTACATCAGCCGCTCGGCAGCGCCTTCTTTCACGTATTTCATCATCAAGGCCATTACCGCGCGCAGGCGCAAGCTCTCGTACAGATGCTTGGCCTGGAAACACAAGCCCTGGATTTCCTGCATTTCCAGCAGCATACCGGTCTCGGCGCTGTTGCCATGTTATAGCCGGACGGCGGGCAACAGATAAACCATCTTCGCACAGCCTTCCCTGCGGACAGAAGAATCTGGATCTTGCACCTGCCGACCGCCACCCTCAATATGGTTCGAACCGTGGTCTGCGGACCGGATCAAAGGGAGACGCAGATGCAACTGGCCACATCTGAAAGGCTGTCTGTTGTCTCCAGGCGGCGAGAAGGAATAGCTCGAGCTCTTGGCCTCACGTCGTTTTTGCCCGTTGCCACTCTGTTTTGTGCTCTTTGGGCACTTTGCCTGTTTCCAGTCCCTTCTCACGCCGGACTGACGCAGCAACTGCGGTCCCTTGCACCTGAAGACCTCGAGAACCTCCTGGTTTTTGTCGCCGGAAACACTCTCTTCACAGTGCATCACGAGGCCGGGCACATGCTGATCTCCGATCTCGACCTGCCAGTTTCTGGTCAGGAGGAGGACGCTGCCGACAATCTGACCGCGATTGCCATGCTGGCGTTTGCCGGCGACGACACGGATCTTCTGCTGTCCAATGCGATGATCGGCTGGTTCATGAGTGCAGAGGAAAAGGCCAATTCCCTGGTTTTCCACGATGAGCACGATCTGAACTTGCAACGCGGCTACAAAATGCTCTGCCTCATGGCAGGAAGCGACCCAGCGGCATTTTCAGATCTGGCGCTTGGGCTGGGTCTGCCGGAAGAGCGCATGGATGCTTGCCCGTTCGAGTACGATCAGGCTGTAAAATCCTGGAAAGCACTGACTGGACCCCATTTACGCTCAAAAACGGACAGGAAACGCCGGATTACGGTTTCCTACTCGCCGGCAGCGGGAGATCTGAAACCCCTGGAACTCTTCCTCAGGGAAAGTGGCCTCATGGAAATGGCAGCCGCCCAGCTGGACAGTCTCCACGCCCTGCCCGCTCCCGTCAGTTTCAAGGCGTCTGGTTGTAGCACTCAAAATGCATTTTGGAACGCCGGTGCACGGGATCTGGTTGTTTGTTATGAGCTCATGGCCGGTTTCGCGGAAATATATTTGAACTCTCTGGCGCCGAATAATCTGTAAGATACTCTTCAGTGGAGATCTGAATTCCAAGCCCCCGATCCAGCTCCAGCGGGCCAAAGCGACAAGGATTACGACATCACGGTGCGCCCCTACCTCGAAGGCCTGCTGCAACCCATCATCACGGAGCGGGGCCTGATAACCATACCCGGTACAGTCGCGCTTCTGATCTGGGCCGCCAGCGGCGTAACCATAGGCTTGGATAACTCCGGCTTTGTCCCGTTGATGCGCATTCCAGGCCTCAACAGCTGGCTGACGGATCAAACCGCCATCGCAGTGCTCAGCACCATCGCCGGCGCCGCAATTACAACGCTCAGCCTCGTCTATTCCCTCGTTCTTGTGGTTTTCACCCTTGCGGCCGGCACAATCGCGCCAAGACTGTTGAAAAGGTTTCGGCAAAACCGGGTAAGCCAGATCACAGCCGGTCTTCTCGGCGGAACCTTCCTTTATTCCCTGACCGTCCTGAGTGTCACGGGGCCGAATGAGATACAGCTGCTGTCGACAGTCACCGCTTTCCTTCTCGCCGCTCTTTCCGTCCTCCAGCTGATCTACTTCGTCCACTCGGTCTCCGTCAGTGTGATGATCGACGAGGAAATCGCCTCCATAAGCCAAACCCTCTGCCGCAAGATGCTCAAGATCGTCAGAACCGGTGAAACGGCCAAAAGGGCCGGAGAGGAAATGCCATCCGGCTTCAAGACCAGCATTGCAAGCAAGCAAGCAGGGTTTCTGTCGAGCATCGATGCCAGCGCGCTGGTCAAACTGGCAAAAGACAAAGATATCACCATCAAACTCTCGGCAGCTCCTGGCGATTTTGTTGCCGAGGAGGCCGAGTTGGCCCGCATTTCAACCGGCGGCGCCGACCTGGATGCGGACCAACTCGATAGACTTCGCGACAGCATCTGCAAGCGGCTGACAATCACGAGGGCACGCGAAGACCTCGACGACGTGGTGTTCTCGCTCAACTTGCTGTTGGAAATCGCACTTCGGGCTCTCTCTCCAGGCATCAATGACACCTTCACGGCCATAGCCTGTGTCAACCATCTCGCGGAAGCTCTCGGAGAGCCTGTCGCCAAGGGCATCGCAAGAAATGTGCATCTTGACGAGAGCGATACACCCCGGCTCGAAATCCCCGGATTGACACTTGAAGACCTCTTGAAGAAATCGATCCAGCCGCTGAGGCTGGCTGCGGCCTCCAATCATCTGGTCCTCGTCAGCCTGGCGGACCTGATCCGCCGGCTCTATGCCCATGCCAACAGCGACAAAACGCGGGAGATGCTCGCCCGGCACGCCAGCGAGCTTCTGCAAAGCTACGCAAAGACCGACCCCCTGGAGTCGGATTTCGACGATCTGCGCTCGAATTTGGCCCATATTGCGAAGTCCTGACGGCAAGCTGACGCAATTTTTCCCAAAATGAGAAATAAATACGGTCGAACGCCCCTGCTGCACGCTCTCCCCCCTTGCACCTTTTGCCTCTCTCAGCCATTGATCCGCCCATGCTACAGATAACTGATCTCACTTTCCGGATTGCCGGACGTCTCCTGATTGACAACGCAAGCGTGACCCTTCCCGCACGGACCAAAACCGGTCTTGTCGGACGCAACGGCACGGGCAAGTCGACACTGTTTAAAATCATCACCGGTGACCTCGGTGTCGAAGGTGGCAGTGTGCAGATCCCCAAGTCATCACGGATCGGTCAGGTTGCCCAGGAAGCTCCCGGCACCGAGGACAAATTGATCGACGTTGTGCTGGCAGCCGATACCGAGCGCACCGCACTGCTGGCAGAGGCGGAAACAGCGACCGACCCGCAGCGCATCGCGGAGATCCACACACGCCTTGCCGACATCGGCAGCCACACGGCGGAAGCACGGGCCGGTGCGATCCTTTCGGGCCTCGGCTTCGACGCGGAAGCGCAGCAGCGCCCCTGCTCTGCCTTTTCCGGCGGCTGGCGTATGCGCGTGGCTCTGGCAGCGGTGCTCTTTTCCGAGCCCGACCTCCTGCTGCTCGACGAGCCGACAAACTATCTGGATCTGGAGGGCACGCTTTGGCTGGAGAACTATGTCGCCCGCTATCCACATCAGGTGCTGCTGATCTCCCATGACCGGGACCTTTTGAACAAGGCGGTGGACAGCATCGTTCATCTCGATCAGGGCAAGCTGACCTTCTACCGCGGCGGCTACGACAGTTTTGACCGCCAGCGCCGCGAAACCCTGGTTTTGCAGCAAAAAGCGAAGGAAAAACAGGATGTGCAGCGCAAGCACATGCAGGCCTTCGTCGACCGCTTCCGCGCCAAAGCCTCCAAGGCCCGGCAGGCTCAGTCACGGCTGAAAATGCTGGAACGTCTGCAACCGATCACCGGTCTGATGGAAGACAGCGCAACACCGATACACTTCCCCGAACCGAAAGGCCGTCTCGCGCCGCCGATCCTGAAGCTCGAGGATGTGTCCGTCGGCTATGACGGCAAGGCTGTTTTGAAGCGCATCACCGCCAACATCGATCCCGATGACCGGATTGCCCTGCTTGGCGCCAACGGCAACGGTAAATCGACCTTCGCCAAGCTGATTTCCGGGCGGCTGGAAGCCATGGGCGGCGAGATCACCAAGGCGTCGAAGCTCAAGATCGCCTTCTTTGCCCAGCACCAGATGGACGAACTGCGCCCTGAAGAAAACGCCATCGCCCATGTCCGTGCCCTGATGCCAACCGCCTCTGAAGCTCAGGTCCGTGCCCGGGTCGCCCGGTTCGGTCTGCCGACGGAAAAAATGAGCACACCGGCAAAAGATCTGTCCGGCGGCGAAAAGGCCAGGCTTTTGCTGGGTCTTGCCACGTTCGATGGCCCGAACATGATCATCCTCGATGAGCCCACCAACCATCTGGACATCGACAGCCGCGAAGCGCTGGTCATTGCCCTCAACGAATATGAGGGTGCCGTTGTCCTGATCAGCCATGACCGGCATCTGGTCGAAGCCTGCGCCGACCGCCTCTGGCTCGTCGGCGACGGTGGTGTGGGGCCTTATGACGGCGACATGGACGATTACCGCCAGCTCATCCTGAAAGGGCCGGACGCCCGGAAGAAGAAACCCAAGGCGGAGGAAGCCCCTAAAGCGAAGCCCGCCAAGGCGCAGGAGAAACGCAAGGACGCGGCGGTCAAACGCACCGAATTGAAGCCCCTGCGCAAACGGATCAAGGATGCTGAGGCGGAAATCGCCCGCTTGCAGAAGAAGCTCGCCATGATCGATGAGGAGCTGGCGGACCCCGGCTTCTATGTCGCGGATGCCGCACGCGCGGCGAAATTCGTCAAGGAACGGGCCTTTTGCGAAAAGAAGCTGAACAAGACGGAAGAAGAGTGGCTGCAATTGTCTGCGGAATATGAGGACGCGGGATAAGCCGCCACCCCTGGTACCGCCTGCAAGGCATTTGCAACAGCTTGAGCAAAAAATGCGCCGGAGCGTACATCCGCCCGGCGCATTTTTGAAACTTTGTCAGGCGTAAATCTCAGCTTCTGCCAAGCGCAAGGCCAACTCGCGCGTTCTTTCTTTTGACGCAGCAACAGATAGTTCGTGCCGTCTGTCCTTAAACTCTTGATATTCAATCGCGACAGTTTCGATGTCTTTGGCCTCGACACCGAAATAATGAGCGCAGGCCGCAATGGCCGGATCCAGGGCATTCATATGCGCTCTGGGGCCTCCTGGCTCAAAACCGAACTCTCCGCGCGAGGACAGGACGACCAGTTTCTTGCCTTTCAGGATCGGTTCGATTGGGAAATCCCCGCGTGACAAGTCGAACGTGAAGGTTCGGCCGATCCGTGCGATGTGATCGATCCAGCCTTTCAGCGCCGCGGGCATTCCATAGTTATACATCGGGACTCCCATCACGATGATACTGGCTTGTTCCACTTCATTGATCAGCGTGTCTGACAAAGCCAGCCGTTCCTTCATCCAGGTTTCGCGCTCGTTTTGCGGGGTGAAGGCCGCATGGATGAAGCGATGGTCTATCGCCGCAATAGGCTCTTGCCCGACATCCCGGTTGATAACCCGGGATCCGGGCGCAGCCTTGAGAAATTCCATTGTGAAAAGCTCCGTCAATTGCCGGGTCAAAGACCGGTTTTCCAGCTGTGCGCTGGCATCAAGCCGTAACAGGGTCGCCATATCTCTTCTCCTTTTGAGCTGCGCTATGCAGCTGCTCCCGGAGAGACGTACCGGCCATAAGAAGGCTTGGCCAAAGCGAATATCTCCGCCATAAGATGAATGAAATTCATCTTGAGATCGCCGCTCCAAACCGCTGGAGGACCTATTGCGCAAGCTTCCCCCTCTTCACGCTCTGCGCGCCTTCGAGGCAGCTGCACGCCATCTTCATTTTGCTCATGCTGCGGAAGAGCTCGGTCTGACGCCCACTGCGATCAGCCATCAAGTGAGACAATTGGAGGACATCCTTGGGGTCGAGCTTTTTCGCCGCTATCCGCGCCCGGTGCGCTTGTCCCCAGAAGGAGAAGTGTTGTTTCCGGCCCTGCGCGATTCGCTTGACCGCATCGCA
Source organism: Roseibium sp. (assembly GCA_050294735.1). Lineage (GTDB taxonomy): Bacteria > Pseudomonadota > Alphaproteobacteria > Rhizobiales > Stappiaceae > Roseibium. The sequence continues at coordinate 12,436 of JBNKOQ010000052.1, forward strand.
GGCGCAATTGAGCAGCTTTCGGAAAATAGCCAGGAGGAGCCTTTGCGTTTGTCGGTCACCATGGCCTTTGCCAGTTGCTGGCTGATGCCCCGCCTGCCGCGCTTGCGAGAACAGACCGGTTTGACCGTTTCGGTTGAAGCCGACAACGGCCTGACCGATCTCCATACCTCGGGAATGGACATGGCCATTCGCTATGCTGATCAGCCCGGCACCAATACCGATTGGCACCGGCTGTTTTCCGACCGGATAATACCAGTCGGAGCGCCCGGGTTGATCGGAGAGCGAGACCCACTCTCAGCGAAGCAGATCTTGTCACTACCGCTGTTGCATTATCGATGGAAAACGGACTCCGACAACGCCCCGAGCTGGGAGCGCTGGTCAGCTCATGCCGGTGTCAAAGGAAAGCCCCCTCAGGTCATCCAGAGTTTTTCAGAGGAAATCCATGCAATTGATGCCGCAGTGGCCGGCCAGGGTGCCGCGCTGGCTTCAGAACGTCTGGTGGCTGATTTTCTAGCGACCGGCCAGCTGGTCCGCCTGTCGGATGTAGCCCTGCCAGGCCTGATCTACTGGGCGGTCTTCCTGCACAGCAATCCCAAGAAAGACCGGCTGCAGCGTTTGCTGGAATGGCTCCTGCAGCAGCAATAACGTTTGCTACCGATAAAGCTTTCCCAGCTCTAGCCGTCAAAATCCGAAAATGCGGGCCGGCTACTCTATTGAAACTCAAACATCTTGCGGAAAATCCCCGGGGCGATTGCCGAGATCGGGTTTACCGACAAGACAGGATCGGACAACGCTCCCGACAGGCGGTAAGTGACGCCGATCAAGCCCTCTCCAGACCCTCCTCCTAGCGCGAAGCCAAGGATCGGGATTTTCGAAAAGATATTATTCAGCGCATAGATCGGGACAAAGGTTCCGGTCAGGTCCATGGTCTGGCTGGTCAGATTGACTGCCCCCGAGACCGTCCCGCCCAGAACCGCTCCCTGAAGCGCGCCCCGCGTTATGGTGACAGTATTGTCCTTGCGGGTGAAGGCCACGTCCAGCGTATCGAAAGACGCTTCGCCACCACCACCTGTCCCGCCGGAAAGAACAACTGCGCCCTGACTTTTACCCTGGAGCAGATCCCCCCGTTCGCTAAGTTTTTGAATGGCCGGGTCTTCTGTGATCGACAGGCCTGTCACATTGAACGTCCCGTCCCACGTGGTGTGTTCGGCCATGGCAACACTCAAGCGCCCCTTACCGCCACGCATCCGTTCGTAAAGATCCAGAAACTTCAGCAAAGCGCCGGAATCGTCAAACGCCCCCTCGGCCAGCCGGCCATTCCCGCCCGGCGCATCATCAAGTTCGAAGCTAAATGGCGCCCTGCCGTTCAGCAGACCTGTTACATCCGCAG
>JBNKOQ010000053.1:0-13735 GCA_050294735.1 Roseibium sp.
AGGCATCCACATCCCGGCGGATGGTTTCGGTGGACACGCCGAAATACTTCGCCAGCTCCAGAATCCGGACATGCGGCCGGAGTTTAAGCTCAAGCAGGATCAGATCCCGCCGTTTGGACTTGCTGTGCTTTTCAGCCTTGGACTTCATGCTGGCTCCGGACGGGCATCGTCATAGATGGCGATCATTTTGTGGGTATTACCAACAAATGGACATCATTTTTTTGTTAATCCAACAAAATGAGTTGCATGCCGCGGGTAAATCTGGCGCAATTCAGAACTGGTTCGCGGCGTCATAATAATAAGCTGGCTTATCATATATATAGAGCCAATCAGTCACTTAATCCCGATTCCGGCGGTTCTGGTCCACCTTTCTGACCGCTTGACCGAATCCAACAGGAAAACCACATTTTCATGATCGCATTCGCCCTCAATCTCGCTGGTGCCGTTGCCCTCCTCCTCTGGGCTGTCCGGCTGATACGTTCGGGGGTCGAACGCGGTTATATGGCGCAATTGCGCAACGCACTCCGGCGGACCGGGCAATCCCGCTCCACAGCGCTGATTGGCGGCGCAGGCGCCGCGTTTTTCCTGCAAAGCTCGACCGCTGTGGCAATCCTTGCGACAGCTTTCGCCACCAGTGGCGTTCTCGTGCCGTCCGCCGGTCTGACGCTGCTTCTCGGCGCCGATGTCGGCTCTGCTATCGTCGCGCAGGTCCTCATCTTTCCGGCCCACGCCCTGATCCCGTTGCTGCTTCTGATTGGCGCCGGTCTATTTTTGAAAGCCAAAGACCGTCCCTTCAAGGAAGCGGGACGGATTTTGATCGGGCTGGCGCTGGTGTTCATCTCACTCGGCATGATCCGCACGGCGACCGCGCCGCTCGGTGGCAATGTGATCGTCGAGATGACGATGTCTTATCTCGCCCGCGATCTTGTCAGCGCCTTTGTCATCGGCGGGCTGCTGGCCTGGGCGATGCACTCGTCCATCGCGGCGATCCTGACTTTCGTGACTATCGTCGCCGAAGGGGTTCTACCCGTTCCGGCAGCGGTCGCCATGGTGCTCGGCGCCAACCTTGGCGGCGCGCTGATCCCGCTGGTTCTGTCTCTCTCCGCCTCCCGCAAAGCCAGGATGATCGTCATCGGCAACGTGCTTCTGCGCGGTGGCGCCGCTGCTATTGTGCTGGCACTTTATGCCCAATGGATGCCGCCTCTGGAACTTCTGGGGAACGATCCGCACCGCAAGATCATCAATCTGCACCTTCTGTTCAACATCGCGGTCATGCTGCTGTCCCTACCGCTGGTTCCAGGCCTCATCCGTCTGCTCGACCGGCTGCTTCCCAATCCCGCGAGCCATCAGCCAGCCGCCATCGTCAGCGCCCTGGACGAGAGTGTGATCGAAGCCCCTGACAGGGCACTTGCCTGCGCGTCCCGCGAGGTTCTGCGCATGGGCGAAACCGTTCACCGGATGCTTCAGCCATCGATGACCCTGTTCCGCTCGTTCGACCCGACCGTCGTCAAGGACCTGCTGGCCCAAGAGGACCAGGTCGACCGCATGCATTTCGAGACAAAGCTCTATGTTGCCCGGCTGCAGCAGCACCCGTTGACCGAGGATCAATCCCAGCGGGCCATGGATATCGCCAGCTTTGCGAACAATCTCGAAGAAGCAGCTGACCAGCTTTCAACCAATCTTCTCGAGCTGGCCAAAAGGCTGAATGAAAAGGGCCTTAGCTTTTCGGACGACGGCTGGCAGGATCTGACGGATTTTCACGACAGGGTGCTCAGCAATGCCCAGCTGGCACTGGACGTCATGATGACACGTGATGCCGCCGCAGCCCTGCAACTGGTCGAAGAAAAAGACCATATCCGCCAAGCCGAACAGGATCTGCAAGCAAGGCATCTGAGCCGCCTCAGAAGCGGTAATCCGGCCAGCGTGGAGACCAGCAACATCCATCAGGAAACCTTGCGGGCCCTGAAAACGATCAACACTTCGTTCTCGACCATGGCCTACCCGATCGCCGAGGAGGTCGGAGCGCTTTTGTCGAGCCGCCTGTCGAAGGCCGCCAGCGGCCGGTAAGGCCAGCGCCCTTCCCGTTCCAGCTGGCATTTATCCAGCCTAAGAGGCCCGCCTTGCCGCCTCGGTTGTGTCAACCGCGACATCACCGGCTTCCGTCAAGCAGACGCCGAAGAGGTCCTTCGCCTCTTTGGCTGTGTACCGGCCCAGCCTGACATCCTCACGCACCAGTTCCGGATCGCGCGTCAGCGGATCGCCGTAACCGCCGCCGCCGGGTGTCCCAACGCGCACCCGGTCGCCGGGTTTGAGCGGAATGTCCTGGGCTTTCGACAGATGTTCGGGGATCATCGCCTTGCCATCCTGCCAGACGGTAACGGAATTCGGCATACCGTCCTTACCGCCAAGCGCGCCTTGCGGGCCGAAACGCCCATGATCCATGACAAAGCTGGCTGTGGCATGGCCGCGCAGCAACTCGATCTCATAGTCGAGCCCGAAACCGCCGCGCTGCTTGCCCGCGCCGCCAGACCCTTCGCGGAGGGCGTAGCGGTGATAGAGCACCGGAAACTGCTGTTCCATGATCTCGACAGGCGGAGCCTTTGAAATCCCGATGGTCGAACAACCGTTGGCCAGGCCATCGTGATCGCTGTTACCGCCGTATCCGCCGCCGGAAATCTGATACATGACGAAATTCCGGTTCCGCTCCGGGTCGTGCCCGCCAAGGGCGAAGTTTCCGGAGCTCCCGGCGGGAGCAGCCGTCACCCGATCCGGCAGAGCTTCCACCAGAGCGGCGAAGACCGCCTCGGCAATCCGCTGACTGACTTCCGCTGCGCAGCCGGATACAGGACGCGGATAATGGGCATCAAGGAAGGTGCCTTCCGGTGTCTTCACATGCAGGGGTTCAAAAGCCCCTGCGCTGATTGGCACATCCGGAAAGATATGGCGCATGGCGAGATAAACGGACGACAGTGTCGTCGCCAGAACCGAGTTCATCGGCCCCATACAGGGTTTGGATGATCCGGTGAAGTCGAACTCCAGAACGCCATCCTTGGCGGTCACCGCCAGCCGGATTTCCAGCGGCTCATCGACAACCCCATCGCTATCGACATAGGCAGTGGACCGGTAGACACCATTGGGTATCAAGCTGACATTGGCGCGCATCTGCTCACTGGCGCGGCGGCGCAACTCGCCGATGGCTTCGGACACCACATCGTCGCCGTAGCGGTCGAGAATCCGGTTGAGCCGTTCCTGACCGACCAGAAGAGCTGCCGCCTGAGCCTTCACATCGCCAATCCGCTGTTCAGACACGCGAATGTTGGAACAGATGATCGAATAGATTTCCGCATCAAGCTTGCCTTCCTTGAACAGGCGTACCGGCGGCAGGCGCAGGCCTTCCTGCTCCACCGAGGTTGCCGATGCCGAAAAGCCGCCCGGCACCGCGCCGCCCGTGTCCGGCCAATGGCCTGTGTTGGACAGCCAGCAGAAGATCTCGCCATCCCGGTAAAACGGCATGGCAAAGCGAACGTCCATCAAATGGGTGCCGCCAAGATAGGGGTCGTTGACGATGTAGATATCGCCGGGCTTGGGCGCTGCCACTGTTCCAGCCGCAATCATTTCGATCAATGTGCGGGTCGAATACTGCATGGTGCCGACAAAAACCGGCAGGCCTCCCGCGCCCTGGGCAATCAGGGAGCCGTCTTCGGCTGAATAAATACCATCGGACCGGTCGTTGGCTTCCGCGATCACCGGCGAGAAAGCCGCGCGGGAGAAGCTGAGGTCCATCTCATCGCAGACCTGCTGCAGGCCGGACTGAATGACGCTGAGAGTGATCGGATCGATGCTCATACGTTGTCTCCCCCGTTGGCGGGCGCAAGGGTGATGATGATGTTGCCGTCCTGATCCTGCGCTGCCACGTCGCCTGGCTCGATCACGATGGTGGTATCCATCTGCTCGACAATCGCGGGCCCTTCGACCGTGGCATCGAGCGGCAAGAAATCCCGCCAGTAGATCGGTGTGTCGGTCCAGCCGTCGAACCAGACCTTACGATGTCCGGTGACAGCCTCTGCCAGAGTGTCCTTCCGGCCCGCCGGGTCGATCAGCATGGAGAGATCAATTTCCTGACGGCGGCCAATAACGGATGTGTTGACGTTGACAAGGCTCGCCTTGATCTCCGGCAGCTCCACGTGGAAGCGGTTGAAGTAGGCTTCCTCAAAGAGCTTCTGAAGGTCCTCGCGGCTTGGCCGGGCGGTCTCCAGAGGCACGCGCAACAGGTGCGTCTGACCGATGAACTGCATGTCGACGGAGCGGATTTCCTTCAGTTCCTCAATCGGCACGCTTTCCTTTTCGATCAACTCGCGGCCTTCCGCTGACTGATGATCAAACAGCGCGTGCACCGCATCGATATCGACAGCATCCAAAGGCCGGTTCACCGTGTTGACGAAGTCATGGCGCAGGTCCGCGACGACACAGCCAAGCGCGTTGGTGATGCCTGGCCGAGACGGAACGAGGACCCGGGGGACGCCCAGCTCGCGGGCAATCGCTGTTGCGTGCAAGGGACCTGCACCACCAAAGGCAAAGAGGGCGAAATCACGCGGATCTTCCCCCAGGCTGACGGACACCATGCGCACAGCGTCGGCCATGCGCGCATTGGCGATCCGCAGCACAGCGGCGGCAGCTTCCACGGCGGAGACATCGAGAGGCGTGCCGAGCTTTTCGGCAAAAATCGCTTCAATGTCATCCAGCGAGATCTTGTTGGCGACGGAATTCAGCTTGTCCGGGTTCATCCGGCCGAGCAGTAGATTGGCGTCCGAAATGGTCGGCTGTGTGCCGCCGCGGCCATAACAGATAGGTCCCGGTGTCGAGCCAGCACTTTCCGGACCGACCTGCAGCAAGCCGGCGTCTGTGACACGGGCAATGGAGCCGCCCCCCGCACCCACGGTGCGCACATCGACCATCGGCACATGGATCGGCATGGCGTATTCGATCTCGATCTCGTTGGAGACCGCAGGCTCCGCGCCGCGGATCAGAGCGACATCGGTGGAAGTTCCGCCCATATCGTAGGTCAGCAAATTCGGGATATTGGCCCGGCGGCCGGTATAGGCGGCAGCCATCACGCCGGATGCCGGACCGGACATCACCGTCTTGGCTGCCTCATGCGCCACCCGCCGGGCCGAGACCATACCGCCATTGCCGTTCATTACCAGAACGTCGTGGCGGTAGCCCTCCCCGGCCAGCTGATCAGCCAGCCGCTCCACATAGCGGCGCAGCAGCGGCTGAACCGAGGCATTGATTGCGGCAGTCACACCGCGCTCGTACTCGCGGCTTTCCGACAGAAGCGCGTGGCCAAGAGTAATGTTTTCATTCGGCCAGACTTCCGCCGCGATCTCGCCTGCCCGAAGCTCATGACCCGGATTGGCATAGGAATGCAGGAAATGAATTACAAGCGCTTCGCAGCCCGCGTCGATCAGCTGTTTCAAGGCCTGACGCAACGCTGCTTCGTCCAGTGGCACCAATTCATCTCCGAGAGCATTGAAGCGCTCGGGGACTTCCAGTCTCAGATCACGCGGTATGATCGGCCGGAATTCGCCTTTCATGCCATAAGCATTGGGCCGGGTTCTGCGGCCAAGCTCCAACACATCGCGAAAGCCTTGCGTGGTGATCAGACCGGTCTTGCAGAGGTTCCGCTCCAGAACCGCGTTGGTCGTTGTCGTCGTGCCGTGAACGATGAGGTCGACAGCGGCCAGATCCGCCTCCGCCGCGTGCAGGGCGTTCAGAACTCCGAAAGCCTGATTGTCGAGGGTTGTCGGCGTCTTGGCGAGCCGCACCTTGCGGGCACCGGCGTCAAACAGAACCAGGTCCGTGAACGTGCCACCGACATCGACACCGGCAACAAGGCTATCGGAGGCTGGCGCACCGGTGGCTGGCGATGGGCTGGAATTGGAACCATTCATGGAGATACCGTCTCGCTGACTGCTTGGTGTTCTTATTCTGATGAATTCAACGTCCAGATCCCGGTCCCGCCTTTGCGGCGGCAGCCGGGATCCAGCGTCAGTTGTCCTTAAGCGCCCGGATGGCGGCACGTACCTTGTCCGGCGTTGCCGGCAGGTGACGCACTCTGGCCCCGGATGCATCCGCGATGGCGTTGAGGATCGCGGGTGCTGTCGGGATCAGGCAATGCTCACCGAGGCCCTTCGCGCCATAGGGGCCATGGGCATCGCCGCTCTCGATGATGATCGTCTCGATGGGAGGCACATCGCCCATGGTCGGGATCAGGTAGTCATGCAGGTTCTCCGTCCGTCCGGGCAGAAACTCCTCCATCATCGCGAGACCAATCCCCTGTGCCACGCCCCCCTGCACCTGGCCTTCGACCAGCAGCGGGTTGATCGCCTTGCCGACATCATGGGCCGCTGTGATCTTGAGCAGCTTGACCGTTCCAAGCGCCAGATCGACCTCGACCTCGGCCATCTGAGCCGTTGTGCCAAAGACCGCATAAGGGTCGCCCTGCCCGTTTTCGTCCAGCGGCAGCGTCGGCGGATCGTAGCTTTCCACCGCCTCAATCACATAAGCGCCACTGTCATCGCGATTCAGAGATGCCAGGGAGATCACCCGTTGCGCGCCGTCCTCACTCAGCCGGATCTCGCCATCCGAAATATCGATTTCCGCGCCCAGTGAGACATTGCCCAAACGCACGATCTTTGCCCTGAGTGCTTCGCCGCACAGGCGGGCGGCATTGCCGGTGATGAACGTCTGGCGGCTGGCGGATGTCTTTCCGGCATCGGGTGTCAGATCGGTATCCGCGCTCACCAGCTCAATCCGGTCCATCGCAATGCCAAGAGCCGAGGCGAAGATCTGGCTGATGACCGTGTTCGATCCCTGGCCGATATCGACGGCGCCCTGATGCAAGAGCACCCGGCCATCGGCGGTGATCCCGGCCTTGATGGTCGAGGGGTTCGACATGGAGGTATTGCCACAGCCGTACCAGCCGCCCGCAATACCAACACCGCGTTTCACGGTTTTATTTAAAGCATTGAATGAAGAAATATCTTCAAGCGCCTTTTTCCAATATGGTTTCAGGCTGTCAAAACAATCGACAATCCCCATACCTGTGTCAAACACCTGACCTGTGACCGTCGGGTCACCGTTGCGCAGCGCGTTTTTCCGCCGGAACTCCAGACGGTCAATGCCGAGCGCATTGGCCAGGTCGTCATAAAGAGGCTCTTGCGCCAGCGCCGATTGAGGTACACCGAAGCCGCGGAAAGCGCCGGAGGGCGGGCAATTGGTGTGCACACCTGCGCTGCGGGCAACATAATTCGGCGTGCGGTAGGGTCCCGATGCATGGATCGGCACGCGGTTGGCAACCGTCGGGCCCCAACTGGCGTATGCGCCCGTGTTGAAGGTGCCGTCGAATTCCGCCCCGACAATATTGCCATCCGCATCCGCACCGATCCGCATGGTGATTTCGGACGGGTGACGCTTTGTGGTCGAGGCTAGGGATTCGCCGCGCGTATAGGTGATCCGCACCGGCTTGTTGAGTTTCCAGGCAGCCAGGGCGACGAAGGGCTGTGTCGACAGATCAAGTTTCGAGCCAAAACCGCCACCTGTCGCGGTCGGCACGATCCGCACCGCGTCTCTATCCAGCCCCATCAGGCGGGCAATGCCGTCCAGGTTCATGTAGGGCGCCTGGGTGCAGCAATGAACCTCGATCCTGTCGCCTACCCTTTGGGCAAAAGCAGCTTCCGGCTCGATGTAGCCATGCTCGATGAAACCGGTTGAAAAGGATCCCTCAACCACCACTGCGGCACTTTCCAGCGCCTTCTCCGGCTCGCCCCGGCGCACAAGGCCCCGGCACATGATGTTGTCTGCGCGGCCTTCATGGAGGTTCTCGATTGAGTTTGCGTCCGCCGGAACCAGCACCTCCGGCAGGGGGGACCAGTTGACGGGAAACAAGGAGAGGTCAAGGGCGTTGACGATATCCTGCGGCCCAACGACCGCGGCAACGGCCTCGCCGCGGAAATTTACCCGGCTCTCGGCAAACATCGGCTGGTCTTCAAACCCCGGAATAACGCCGAAGAGATTTTCGCCCGGCACATCCTTTGCCGTCAGGACAAGATCCAGCTGGCTTTCAGTGCGAAATGCTTCCAGATCGCCAAAGTTGAAGTCCGCCCGGTGGTGAGGTGAGCGGATGACCCGCAGTCCAAGCGCATAGGCAGGGGCAACATCGTCGCCGAACTGTTCCTTGCCGGTGACCTTGGCCAAACCGTCAATCCGCGCCATGGCCGTTCCCACAGCGCCGGCATCAGGCAGACCGCCAGTGCCTGTATCCATCACCGCATCGATAATCTTGCGGTAGCCGGTGCAGCGGCACAGCACGCCCGCCAGCGCGTCCATGACCTCGGCTTCATCTGGCTCGCTGTTATCACGCAGAAGCGCGACAGCGGACACCATCATGCCGGGCGTACAGATGCCGCATTGCGCCGCCTGATGGCGCTGAAAGGCTGCCACCAGCGCTTTCGCATGCGGATCGCTTTCAACCAGGCCCGACAGGGTTTCGACCTTTGCATCCTGAACCTGTCCGACGGCCGTGGTGCAGGCACAAACCGGCAAACCATCGACCAGAACCGTACAGGCTCCGCAATCGCCTGCGTTACAGCCAACCTTTACGTCCTTCACACCCGCAGTTTCGCGCAAGGCGGCGGACAGGCGTTCAGCAGGGGATATCTGAAGGCTGACTGCATTGCCATTCAGGTCAAAGGAGATCCCGGACCGATCATCGATATCCAAAAGAGCCATGATCATGCGCCTCCCTTAACAGCCGTTAGAATGACCCGCCCGATCAGTTCCCGGGCAGCTTCCAGCCGGTATTCCGCGCTCCCGCGCACGTCGCTCAGGGGCGTCAGCTCGTCCAAAGCCGCTGCGGCAATCGGCGGCCGGATGCTGGCCTCATCCGGTACAAGGCCAATCAGGCCCGCTTCAAGCTGCGGCAAACGCCGCGCAACAGCAGAACAGGACCCGACCGCAAGCCGCGCATCTGAAATCTTTCCAGCCTCATCAAGAACCAGAGTGGCGGCAACCATAGCTATGGAAATCACCAAGTAGCGGCGGGCGCCAAGCTTCTTGAAGCTGGACATGGCGCCGGAACAATTAGGGACAACAACCGCGGTTACGATCTCGCCAGGTTGCAGCACGGTACGGCGAACGCCGGTGATGAACTTGTCGAGCGGCACCCGCCGGGTTCCGGACGGCCCCGCAATTTCAACAGAAGCGTCGAGGGTTAAAAGAGGCGGCACCCCGTCAGCGGCGGGCGATGCATTGCATATGTTGCCCGCGACCGTGCCCGCATTCTGTATCTGGATCGAGCCAACCTCACGCGCAGCAAGCTTCAGCCCATCAAAAAGCGGAGGCAGCTCGGCGCGTGCAATCTCCCGCCAGGTGGTCATCGCCCCAATCCGCCAGCCGCTCTCTTCCCGGCTGATGCCGCGAAGGGCGGAAAGCCGCTTCAAATCAAGGATTGGGCCGGATGCGGGCGCATCCATAAGACCGGGATAAAAGTCCGTCCCCCCGGCCAGCAACCGTCCGCCGCCTTCAGCGAGAAAGGCAATCGCGTCATCCAACGTCTCTGGTCTGTGGAATTGCATCGGCGTCCTCAATGCATTTCATTTGTATACTAACAAAGTAGAAGTGAGTTTCCCGCCCTGTCAAGCGGCACATTCAGACCGGCTTGAGTAAATTATCGCCATGCGCACCAAATTTGCGGCAATCGGCATTTTTCGTTTGTATGCTAACAAATTTTCTGCCAGCGTATGCGCCAGTCGAGATTTCACGAAGGAGTCCCTGATGTCGGACGAGATGACCATGGACACACCAGTACTGGCCGGTGCGCCCTCCCCGTTCTCCATCCCCAAGGGCTGTTATGGCCTGACGGTCACGGACGTTCAGCATTACACCGAAACCTTGTTCCGCTTCCGCGTCTCCCGCCCCCAGGAATTCCGCTTCCGCTCAGGCGAATTCGTCATGATCGGGCTGCCGAATGCGGAAAAACCGGTGTTTCGCGCCTATTCGATCGCGAGCCCGTCGTGGGATGAAGAGCTGGAGTTTTATTCGATCAAGGTACCGGACGGCCCGTTGACCGAGCACCTGCAGAAAATCCAGCCTGGCGACACGGTTCTTATGCGCAAGAAGCCGACGGGGACGCTGGTCAATGATGCGCTTTTACCCGGCAAGCGGCTCTGGATGTTCTCGACCGGCACGGGTCTCGCCCCCTTCGCCAGCCTGATCCGCGATCCGGAAACCTATGACAAATTCGAGACCATCGTCCTGGTTCACGGCTGTCGGACCGTTGCCGAACTGAAATACGGCGAAGATCTGGTTGCGGCCCTCAAGGACGATCCGCTGATCGGCGAAATGGTCGACGGGCATCTGCTGCATTACACCACCGTGACCCGCGAGGATTTCCCGCGCCAGGGCCGTGTGACCGACCTGATTTCCTCCGGCAAACTGTTCGAGGATCTCGGTTTGCCACGGATGGGGCCTGAGGAAGACCGGGCGATGATCTGCGGTTCCATGGCCATGCTGCGCGATACCAAGGCGCTGTGCATAGAGCACGGGATGACCGAAGGCGCGAACAACAAGCCCGGAGAGTTCGTTGTCGAGCGTGCATTTGTCGATTGAGGCATCCGCAGCCCGAAACTGCTTCGATTTTCACCAACCCTGCCCAGCAAAACAGCGAAGCCAGCATCGAAATTCCGTTGACAGCATTTCACGGAACATGTTTGCATACTAACGATTGCCAGCTTGGCAAGTAAGGAGTCCCGACGTTGACCGCAACCGATGGCAAGTCTGAGAAGATCCGTTGCGATGCCTGTCCGGTGATGTGCTACATCGCCGAAGGCCGTTCTGGAGCTTGCGACCGTTACGCCAACGATAACGGTAATCTGGTGCGACTCGATCCGCTGACCATTCTGGAAAACCGGATCGATTCGGATGGCAGCGAAGGCAATGTTGTTCCCTTCCTTGAGCGCGAATGGGACGGCGACCTTGTTCCAGGACCGGAGACCTTCGTCACAGCGATTGGCGCCGGAACGACCTACCCCGATTACAAACCCGCCCCCTTCATCGTCGCGTCGGAAGTCAACGGTGTGGATATGGTCACCGTCGTGACCGAGGGCATCTTCAGCTATTGCGGTGCGAAGCTGAAGATCGACACTGACCGTCACCTTGGCGACGAATGCGCGGTGGTCCGCTCCGAAGGCGAAGTCATCGGCCATGTCACCACCTCGGAATACGGCAGTCAGATGCTCTCGCTCGGCGGTGTCCACCATCTGACCGGCGGTTCAAAAAAGGAAGGCCGGGTCACCTGTTCCACCCTGCTGGCGCTTTGCAACGGCGAAGCGGCGGAGCTGACCATCGACGGCGGCGCGGAGCTGACCGTTCAGGCCGGCAAGGCGCCAATCATCAATGGCACCGTGGAAGAACGCATGCGGGTTGGCTGCGGATCGGCCACGGTCGGCATGTTCGCCGCCCAATGGAAAGGCCTGGTCGACGAGGTTGTTGTGGTGGACGATCATATCACCGGCGTGATGTCCGAACACCAGGCCGGCAAGGTCATCGGCTGGGAACCGACCGGTATCAAGATCAACGGCCGGCGGTCCACACCGGGCCGGTATTTCCAGGTTGCGGAACCGGGCACCGGCTGGGGCGGAACCAATCTGACGGACCCGCTTGCGATCATCGGAAAATTCAATCCCAAAACGGCCCGGCCGGGTTTAAGCCTTCTCATGGTCTCCACCACCGGCGAGCATTCCGCTTATTTCGAACTCGATGAGGACCTCAATCCGGTTCAAAAGGATATGCCGGACAGGCTGCAGCCTTCCGTGAAGCGGATCGAGGAAAACTGCGAACCAGCCCTGACATCGGTGCTGTTCATGGCGGGCGCTGGAGGGTCCTTGAGATCCGGCGTGACGGAACATCCTGTGGGCTTGACTCGCTCAGTGCAAAATTCCCTGACCTATGTCAGTTGCGGCGGCGCGCCGGTCTATACGTGGCCTGGCGGTGGCATCACCTTCATGGCGGATGTCACCCGGTTGCCGCGGAACGCTTTCGGCTATGTGCCTACCCCTGCTCTTGTCGCTCCTTTGGAGTTCACCATGCGGGCCGAGGATTACCGCGCTCTTGGCGGTCACATGGATTACGTCATGCCGCTTGAAGAAGCGCTTCAAGGCAAGACCGGCCGCCAGAGCGACCATAAGCTGAAAGGCAGGCGGTCCGTTTCTTCAGCCACCGGCAACCCTTGGCCCTCAGGACAGGACAACTATCCGTGGAGGAAGCTCGACGGATGACCAACGCCCGCCAATCACCGGAGACTTTGGCTAAGGGTGCGCTGGCAACCCTGCTGCCTGACGGGCAACGGCTGCATCTTCAGCATGGCCCGATCGATCTGGTGATTGGTGCGACAGGTCCGGCGGAAGAGATCCGGCGGGCCTATCAGCAGGCGAACGATGCTTTCGGACCGGTTCTTGAGGATCTGGTGCGTGAACTGCCGCGTCTGCGGATGCAGGACGGTCATCCGCCCAAGGGAAAAATCGCCAGGGCCATGGTTCGAGCTACCTGCCCCTATGCGCCCGAGTTCATCACTCCAATGGCGGCGGTGGCCGGGAGCGTGGCTGACTACGTGCTCGCGCACATGATCGAAGGCCGGATGCTGACGCGGGCCTATGTCAACAACGGCGGCGACATCGCACTTCATCTGACCGAAGGCAGTTTCCGGATTGCCATCTGCGACGACCCTGTGACCGGCAGAGCTGGCGGTGTCGTTGATATTCGGCCCGAAGACGGAATTGCCGGCATTGCCACAAGCGGCTGGCGCGGGCGGTCCCATTCCCTGGGCATCGCGGATGCTGTGACCGTTCTTGCCTCCTCGGCAGCAGCGGCGGATGCGGCCGCGACGATAATCGCAAATGCCGTCGACCTGCCGTTCTCGCCAAAGATTTCACGAGCGCCGGCCAGGTCTTTGTCACCAGATAGCGATCTCGGCGGCAGACAGGTTACAACGGCTGTCGATCCGCTCGATCCGGCTGAAGCCCAGGCCGCACTTGCCCGAGGTCTGCGAAAAGGCAAAGACTACCGGGACCGTGGCCTGATGGCAGCGGCTTATCTGTCTCTTGCCAGCGAACGCCAGACACTCACCGCACAAAACCAACACTTGGAAATCTCAAGGAACGCAGCCCATGCCTGAACCCATTGTCCGCAAGAAGGCAATCATCGTGGAGGAGATCTTCCACGAAGGCGGCCCGGTCGCAGAACACCCCCTGCGCCGGGCCGCAGCCCTCGCCGTCATCAAGAATCCCTTCGCCGGCAGCTACGTCGAGGATATCGAAGGCTTCATGGATGATCTGAAACCCCTCGGTCTCGAAATGGCCTCCGATCTGGTCAAGGCCCTCGGCGGCGATGCCAGCGTCGTGGAAGGCTACGGCAAGGGTGCGATTGTCGGAGCGGCCGGCGAACTGGAACACGGGGCCCTCTGGCATGTTCCGGGTGGCTACTCCATGCGCGAGATCCTGCCCACATCCGCCGCCATCGTACCGTCGACCAAGAAGATCGGTGGCCCTGGAACCCGGCTGGACGTGCCGATCACCCACTGCAACGCGTCTTATGTGCGCTCGCATTTCGATGCGATGGAAATCGGGCTCAACGATGCACCGAAGGCAGATGAAATCCTGCTCGTGCTGGTGATGACCAC
>JBNKOQ010000054.1:0-13619 GCA_050294735.1 Roseibium sp.
CTCCGCCCGGCTCAAGTTCCCGGACTTGAGGGCATTGTCGTTGCCGATACGGTTCTGAGCCGGATCGACGGCCAGAAAGGCGAACTGATCCTCAGAGGCAAAAAGATCGAAGACCTCACCGGGAAAATGTCTTTTGAAGAGGCCGTCTGCCACCTCTGGCAAGAGACCGTGCCCCTACCGCAAGACTGTGACCTTGCAACAGCTTTCGGCAGGGCCAGGCAGGTGGCCTTCGAGACTGTCCCGGCCATGCAGGTGGCCCCGGCCAACCTCTCCACATTCGAGCGGATGCGTGTTGGTCTTTCCAGTCTGGACGTCGGCAAAACCGGTGCAACGGCTGCCACCGCGGTGAGCGGTGCCATGCCGGTTCTGCTGGCTGCCAGTTATAGGATCGGCAACGGCCTGGATCCTGTGGCACCGGATCCCGGATTGGGCGCGGCAGAAGACCTTCTGCGCATGCTGACGGGAACATCGGCGCCGGATTTTGCGGTCGCTGCCCTGAACCGCTACCTCGTGACCATTCTTGACCATGGCCTCAACGCCTCGACCTTCACAGCCCGGGTGATTGCCTCAACACAGGCAGACATGGGTGACGCGGTCATTGGAGCTATGGGAGCTCTGAAAGGCCCCCTTCATGGCGGCGCACCGGGGCCGGTTTTGGACATGCTGGACGCGGTCGGCACACCGGACAATGCAGCCGATTGGGTGGCTGCGGAGCTCAAGTCTGGCGCAAGGCTGATGGGCTTCGGGCACAGGGTTTACCGCACAAGGGATCCGCGTGCAGATGTCCTGAAGGAAGGCCTCTCCACTTTGCCACAAGACAATCCCAAACTGGTTCTTGCCGAAGCCGTTGAAAGAGCTGCTCTTGCCGCGCTTGCCAAAGCCAAACCGGACCGTCCTCTGGACACCAATGTGGAATTCTATACAGCCGTTCTTCTGGATGCGATCGGCATCGACCGGACACTCTTCACGCCGCTTTTTGCCGTCGGACGCACACCAGGCTGGTGCGCCCATATCATGGAACAGCAGAACAAAGGGAAACTGATCCGTCCGTCTTCCCGCTATGTCGGGCCTGACGTCTGAGCTTACCGACCTGCTCACTGGCCTTTCTTGTAGGCCATGCCAATGGTCTGCGGAGCCGTTTCGCGAAACCCGAACTTCTCATAGAGCCTGTTCGCCGGAACATCGGCGAGCAGGTTCACATAGGCCGTATCCGGCACATTTGCCGAGATGTAATCCGTCACCTCTTGCACGATCAACCGGCCATAGCCTTTGCCCTGATGTCCGGGCAGAACCAGTATGTCGACAATTTGCACGGCAAGCGCACCGTCTCCGACCAGACGGCCCATGCCAACGGGTTTGCCGTCAACCTCCAACAGCACACAAAACAACGACTTGGGCAGTCCTGCCTCTGCCGCTTCCAGCGAATAAGCGCTCAATCCGCACGCCGTCCGCAAAGCCACATAAGTTGCTGGGTCTGGCAGGCGATAGACAACCTTGGGCGACACAAACGTTTCTCCTTACGGAGGTGAGTACGCCAAACATCCACAGAACGGCACGCCTGTACAACGAAAAAGGCCGGAGCATTTGCCCCGGCCTTCCGTATTTTCTTATCGAACCACCTAGCGGGTGACAATCTCCGGTCCCATCAGGCTGTAAGGCAGCCATGTGGAGAGGATGGGAACGTAAGTCACCAGCACGAGAAACAGGAGCAGTACCATCACAAAGGGTGCCGCTGCGCGCACAACCTGCACAAGGCTCATCCCGGTGATCCCCGACGTGACGAAGAGGTTCAGACCGATGGGCGGAGTGATCATGCCGATTTCCATGTTCACCACCATCATCACACCAAGGTGGATCGGATCGACCCCCAGCTCCATGCCAATGGGAAACACCACCGGCGCCACGATCAGCAACAGCCCCGACGGTTCCATGAACTGGCCGCCAATCAAGAGCAGAATGTTGACCGCCAGCAGGAAGGTGAACCAGTTGAAGCCGGCGCCAACCATCCAGTCGGTAATGATCTGCGGGATTTGCTCCGCCGTTAACGTATGAGCGAACAGCAGCGCATTGACGATGATGAACATCAGCATGATCGTCGTCTTGGCCGAATCCGTCATCACCTTCTTGGTGTCTTTATGGAACAACGCCGGAAAGAAGTAGATCACGATCAGACCAACGTTACGTATTGCCGCAGCAGAAAGGCTTTCGCCGTCCTTTCTCCAGGCGACACCGGTCAGCGGCCCCATGTCACGATAGACAAACAGAGCAATCAGGCCCGCATAAACGGCGGCCACCGCGGCAGCTTCGGTCGGAGTGAAAATACCGCCATAAATGCCGCCAAGTATGATCACCATCAGGAATAGGCCGACTGCCGCTTCCGAAAAGGCCCCCCAGATTTCCTTGAAACCCGGCCAGGGCTGAGCAGGAAGGTTCTTGATCCGCGCCATGATGTAGATGGCGCTCATCAGCATAACGCCAGCGATAATACCGGGAATGACACCGGCCAGGAACATGCGGCCTACCGAGACGTTGGTTGCCGCCGCATAAACGACCATCACAATGGATGGCGGGATCAGAATCCCGAGTGTGCCTGCATTGGCGATCACACCGGCGGCAAACTCCTTGGAATAGCCTGCCGTGCGCATACCGGCGATGGCGATGGTACCGATGGCGACCACTGTGGCTGGAGACGAGCCGGACAGGGCAGCGAACAGCATGCAGGCGAACACCCCGGCAATGGCCAAACCACCCCGTATCGACCCCACCGCTGCAATGGCAAAGCGGATAATCCGCCGGGCCACACCGCCGGTCGACATGAAACTCGACGCCAGAATAAAGAACGGGATCGCCAGAAGCGTGAAGTTCTGTGAAGCATTGAACAACTGAACCGCCACGGAACTCATGGAATCGTGGCTGAACAAGGCGATATAGAGCACTGCGGACAGGCCCAGCGAAACGGCAATTGGCACACCCAGGAACAGGAAGCCAAAGACGAAGATGAAGAGAAAGGCTGTTTCCATGGGTCTCAGTCCTTCAACGCGTCTTTGTTTTCCGCCACGAGCTCTTCGGCTTCATGTGCGGCGATCATGGCTTCCTGCTGACCGGTCAGGATGCGCCAGAATGCCTGCGCGGCCCGTAACCCGAGGAGAGCCAACCCAATTGGAAGCATCACATAGGGAAGCCAGCGGGGAACGCGTTCACGCACCTCGAAGGTCTCCTGAACCCACAGGGGCCACTTCAGGTCTTCCATACCGATGGGCAGCTTGTAGAATTTCTGAACATACTCCAGCGCACCGCCACTCGCCCCCTTGTTTTCCAGCCCAAAGAGGGATCCGAACCAGCTGGCGTCAAACAGCAGCGCCGCGTAAAGAACCGTCAGCGCAGCGCCGAGCAGGGCGGCGACTCGAAACAGCCGAACCGGCAGCAGCCGGATGACCGCGTCAACACCGAGGTGCGCGCCGATCTTGATGCCGTAGCTCATGCCGAACAGGATCAGCCAGGCAAACAGGACGCGCGTGAATTCCAGCGCTCCCCCCCAGCCAGAATGAAACCAGTAGCGGGCGACCACCTGCGAAAAGGTCACCAAGGTCATGAGTGCTAGAATCGCCGCAAGAAAGTTTTCTTCCGCGGCATCGATAAACCGCCCAAACCGGGACATGACTTCCTCCCCTGCCCAGAGCCGCTCTCCGGTTCCAGGAACTATTTTTGAAACAAATTATTGGACCGCCAGCTGACCGGTCAGGCTGCGACCGGAAGTGTGACAAGGGGCCGGCACCGGCCCCTTGTCGAGCATGCCTGATCGTCTAGCTTAGCTTGCCTTGTTGGAAGCAACAGCTGCGTCGATCACATCCTGACCGATGTCATCGCGGAACTTGTCCCAAACAGGCTTCATGGTGTTGACCCATTCCTGACGCTGCTCCGGCGTCAGAGTGCGGACAACACCACCTGCCTTGATGATCTGCTTCTTGTTGTCTTCGTTGATCGCGGTCGAGCGCTGGTTGTATTCATCGCTCACCTCGGTGAAGATCTTCAGGAACTGATCGCGGACATCCGGCTCCAGGCTGTCGAGCCATTCCTGAGAGGTCACCGCCAGGTAGGTCAAAAGCTGATGGTTGGTTTCCGTGGTGCCGTCCTGCACTTCGAAGAACTTCTTGGTGTAGATGTTGGACCAGGTGTTTTCCTGTCCATCAACAACGCCAGTCTGCAACGCGCCGTAGACTTCCTTGAAAGCCAGCTTCTGAGCATTCGCACCCATGGCTTCGATCATCGCCACAGCCACATCGGATGTCTGAACCCGGAACTTCAGACCAGCCGCATCGCTCGGCACCAGCAACGGCTTGTTGGCCGAAAACTGCTTCAAACCGTTAAAGACATAGCCAAGGCCGGTAAACCCGTACTCAGACATGGCACCAAGCAGTTCCTGACCCTTTTCACCCTTGGTGAAGGTCGTGACCGCATCCATGCTGGAGAACAGGAATGGCAGATCGAACACGCGATATTTCAAGGTGTAGGATTCAAACTTCGACAGAGACGGAGCTGCAAGCTGCACATCGCCGAGAAGCAGCGCTTCCATCACCTTGTTGTCATCGAACAGCTGCGAGGACGGGAACACCTGCATACAGGCCTTGCCATCCATCTCCTTGTTGATGCGCTCGGCAAGCGCCGTTGCCATTTCACCTTTCGGATGCCCCTTCGCGGCAACCACATGGCTGAACTTGATGACGATTTCACCGTCGCTGCATTCATCAGCGGCTTGTGCGGCACCGGAGAACGCAAAGGTGGCTGCTGCAGCCGCAGCCAAAACGAGCTTTTTCATGGAATGCCCTCCCAGACATTTTTCTGACACTCCGGACGCGGAATGCATCCGGTAGCGCGATTTTCACGCTGGACTAAAGTTAGCAATGCCCATGCCAGTCTGCATATTCTGACCAGAAATCGCAGTAATGCACGAGTTTTATGTTGGTCGAACCTTCGCTTCGGTGCAAATTCCCGCCATTTGGGGTCGGACTCGACACATCATGAAGTGGTCAATGTGTCGAGTTCGACACATTTCCATTGACGTTGGGTCAGATGCGCGAGTTGGCTGACCGGACACGGCGGCGGCGCGGGACCAGCACGGCAAATGCCGCGACGGCTGCGGCAATCGCCGTTAGGAATGGATAGGCCGGGGAGATTCCGGCCAAAGCGCCCCCGGCCAGTGCCGCAATTCCCCCCGCCGCAATCGTGATGGCCCTGTAGAGGCCCATTGCCTGACCTTGCTCAGCCTCTCCCGCCGCATCCGAAACGATCATCGACGTGGCGGTCTGGCCGAAGTTGATCCCAACGCAAATCACGATCACCGGGATCACCAGACCGATGAGGTGAACCGGCTGCAGAAAGGCGGCTGTCCCAGCCGCCATCAAAACCAGCGACACAGCCGCGGTCAGCCTGGAGCCGAAGCGGGATACGAAGCGCCCGACAAAAAGGCCGGACACTATCAGTGGCATCGACACCAGCGCCGTATAAATCCCGAGCTCTGCCGGCGGCGTAGCAAAAACCTGAACGAAATAGACCGAGAAGAAGTCGAAAAAGATCATTACCGACCAGAACGTCAGGAAGGACAGAACGAATGCCGGCAGGAGTGTCTTGTCCCGCAGCATGTTCCAAACACTGCGCCCAGACCGGGCAACGGAACTGGCAGCGCTTTGAGGCAATTTCAAGAAGAGTGCCACCGCGATCGCGTTCGCCGCGAACAGGGGGCAGGCAAGCCAGAAAGGCAAAGCCGCGTTAAACGCCGGATGAATACTGCTGTCGGACAAAACGCCGCCCAGCACTGGCCCGAAAATGAAACCCGCATCGATGGCAACGCCGATATAGGCGAAATTGCGCGCCTTGGTTTTCGGTGAGCTGATATCCGCGGCGATGGACTGGGAAATTGCAAGACTTCCTTCGCCGCAGCCACAGAACAACTGGCCTAGGAAAATGAGCGGGATCGACCCCATCGTTACTCCGAGGGCGACAATCATGGCACCGCCGGTTACCCCGCAAAGGGCGGCCACGAGCACTTTTTTGCGGCCCGCAACGTCCGACAAACGCCCCAGAAAGGGAGCCGCGAGAACGCTGCCGAGCGGATAGAGAGCAATTGCAACGCCCAGAAGGGCCGCGCGCAATCCGCTGTCCATCTCCGGCGTCACCACACCATGAACAGGGTTCAGGAAGATATGGCTGAACACGGGAAAAGGCAGAGAAAAGCCGATCCAGCCAGTCAGCGTCGTCAGCAGGATGACGCCTAGGACCCTGTTTTGCGATGACATTTTGCACTTTCAGTCGCGGACGAGATATCCGGTCTGCGCTTCATGGCGGAACCGGATTCCAAGACGCCGCAGCTTATCTGGATTGCGGGTAATGAAAATCTGGGCAATTCGTTCCTGGTCATCGTAGCCAAAAGAAAGCGAGGCGACAATCGCCGTACCGTCGAATGCAGTGAGCCCCAGCGATCCGTTGAGCTCCGTCCATTCCAGACGCAAGCCGGACCACGCAGGCGAAAGCACATTTACAACGAACTGGCCAACGTGTTTGGTTCCATCGATGACGCGCAGCGCCGCTTTCGCCTTGCCGCCGCCATCGGAATGCAGCTGAATATCCTCGGTAAGAAGCGCCGAAAGAGACGTCAGAGACCCTGTTGAAATTGCGTCCTCAAAAGCCGACAGAAGTTGTTTCTGACGTTCAACCGTCGGCATGGATCTCATCTTGCCTTGACCGACAAGCCTGGAAGCCCGCGAAACGAGCTGCCGGCAGGTTGCCTCCTTCAAGTGAAGGGCTTCAGCGACGTCTTTGTAGGAGGATCCGAAAACTTCCCGCAGCAGATAGGCCGCGCGCTCCTTCGGCGTCAGCCGCTCCAGCAAAAGCAGAAACGCGGTTGTGAGCGAAGATGCCAGCTCGAACTGCTCCTCCGGGCTCTGAACAGTCTCCGTCTGCAGCGGTTCAGGAAGCCATGGACCGATGTAGTCCATGCGCTTGCGGCCCGCCGACTTCAGGATGTCAAGGCACCGGTTGGTGCAAGCGGTGGTGAGCCATGCAGCAGGACTGGTAATCGCCAGCCTGTCCGCCGCTTGCCAGCGAAGATAGGTATCCTGGACCGCATCTTCCGCATCCGCGGCCGATCCAAGCAGACGGTAGGCCAGCCCCAGAAGCCTGGGTCTGGCCATTTCAAAAACTGTCAGATCATTCTGCCGGGTCATATCAGTGGTTCGAAACCTGTATCCGGTTCCAGAGATTAATCATGGCAATCGCGGCCGTCAGCACACTGATCTGAGGCTCGCTAAAATGCGTCCTCAGCTCTGCCCGGAGCAATCCATAATCCGTCTTGCTATCGAGGACAGTCAAGGCTTCTGTCCAGGCGAGCGCCGCCTTCTCCCGATCCGTAAAGTCATTCACGTGACGCCAGACAATCAGCCGCTCAAGCCGGGCACCGGTCTCACCGTCCTGATGCGCTTCTCTCGTATGCATCTTCACACAAAATGCGCATTGGTTGATTTGCGAAGCCCTCAAATCGATCAGGTGAAGCAGGTTTTTTTCCAAACCGGCTTCCTGCAGCATCGCACTCACCGAACCGAGGCTCTGAAGCAGGTCAGGCGTGTATTTCTCATAAGCAATGGGAGCAGCATGGGCATTCATGTCGATTTCCTTCCAGCTATCATGGTTGCGTTGATATCTGGATGACGAGCGGGCTTTCGCCACTGTGACATGGCCACGAAATTTACTGCAAAATCCTTCTCATTCAGCCGCGCTTTCACTATCGCGGCCAAGGTCATATTTGCGCATCTTCTCGTAAAGGGCCTTCCGGGACAGACCCAAGCCTTCGTAGGTTGCCTTGATTGACCCGCCATTGCGCTTGAGCTCTGCGGCAATCAGGGCTTTCTCAAAAGCCGCGACCTGATCAAACAGGTTCGATCCTGCGGCGGCCTCGGCTTTCGCCTCCTGTTCCAGCCCAAGCACAAACCGGTCCGCCACATTGCGCAATTCCCGTACGTTGCCCGGCCAGTCACGGCTCATGAGGCTGGCCAGATAGCTTTCGGAAATGTCGGGAATTTCACGCCTGTAGCGCGCCCGCGCCTCCACAGCCAAATGCTGAAACAACAGGGGAATATCCTCCAGCCGCTCCCGCAAGGGAGGTATTGACGCCGAGACCACATTCAAGCGGTAGAACAGATCAAGACGGAACCGTCCTTCCCTGCCTGCGGTTTCAAGATCTTCCTTGGTTGCTGCGATGAAACGAACGTCCAGTTCAATTGATTTGTTAGACCCCAGCCGCTCGATGCTCCGTGTCTCGATGACCCGAAGCAGCTTGACCTGCAGTTCCAGGGGCATGGACTCGATTTCATCGAGAAAGACTGTGCCACCGTGAGCATGTTCCAATTTTCCGATGCGCTGGCCGCTGGCACCGGTGAAGGCCCCCTTTTCGTGGCCGAACAATTCGGATTCGATGATTTCCGCAGGCAAGGCACCGCAATTGAGAGCCACGAAGGGTCTCGTCCGCCGTGGACCTTCATCGTGAAGTGCCCTCGCGACAACTTCCTTGCCCGATCCGGTTTCCCCCAAGATGAGTACATCAGCATCAGTTGAGGCAAGAGCCAGAACTGTGCTGCGCAACCTGTCCATCGCCGGCGCGCGTCCGACAAGACGGCTCTCCAACCCCGTGCGATCCGCCAGTTCCTCACGCAGTTTACGGTTTTCCAGAACAAGGCGCCGCTTGTCCAGCGCCCGGGAGACCACCGACGCCAGGCTTGTCACAGAGAAGGGCTTTTCCATGAAATCATAGGCGCCTGACCGCATTGCTTCCACCGCCAGCGGCACATCACCATGGCCGGTGATCAGCACAACCGGCAAAGCAGGGTCGATTTCCAACGCCTTGCGCATGACTTCAAAACCGTCGGTGCCCGGCATGCGGATATCGGTGACCAGAACGCCGTAAAAGTCCCGCCGGACCTTTTCCAGAGCAGCTTCCGGCTCGCCGGTGGCAATGACCTTGTGGCCGGAAAGCTCAAGGCCTTGCGTCAGCGAGGCACGCAGGTCTTCCTCATCATCGACCAGTAGAACGCTGGATTGATCCATAGCCTCTTATTCCGCCGCGAGAGCCTGTGCGTCCGCAACAGGCAGACGCATCACAAAACGAGCCCCGCCACTGGCGCCATTTGCA
This sequence comes from Roseibium sp., assembly GCA_050294735.1. Taxonomy (GTDB): domain Bacteria; phylum Pseudomonadota; class Alphaproteobacteria; order Rhizobiales; family Stappiaceae; genus Roseibium. The sequence goes on from JBNKOQ010000054.1 coordinate 9,179, forward strand.
GCGGTCAGCGTCCCGGAGAAATCGTGAACAATCTTGTAAGCGATCGAGAGACCAAGGCCCAGCCCCGATCCGACCTCCTTGGTCGTGAAAAATGGGTCGAAAATCTGGGTCATGGACTGGGCATCGATCCCCGGGCCATTGTCAGACACCTCCAGAACCGCGTGCTGATCTTCCTTCCGCAGACGAAGCTCAATCAGTGGCACAGGTGCCGACTTGACCGCATCCAATGCATTTGACATCAGGTTCATCACCACCTGCTCCAACCGGATCTTGCCGCCGCAGACAATAATGTCCTCCTCGGCGAGGTCCGTGTGCAGCATTACAGCGCTTTGCTTGATTTGTGGCATCAACAACAGCAACGCCTCATCAATCACCTGACGCAGCGAAACCGGCTTGATATCCGTGCCGGACCGGCGCGAAAAGCCCTTCAGCGTGCGAGCAATCTCCGCCATTCGCGCGACCATGCCGCCAATACGGTTGAGATTGACCGTGGCCTCGTCCGGAGTCCCGCGAGTGATCAGCATGCCCGCGATTTCCGCATCGGAGCGGATCGCCGCAAGAGGCTGATTGTATTCATGACTGAGAGCTGCGGACATTTTTCCCAGCGTTGCCAGCTTTGCCGCCTGAACCAGCTCTGCTTGCGCCTGCCTCAGATCCGCTTCAACCTGCTGACGGTCCTGAACCTCCTGCTCAAGGCGCGCATTGATATGGCGCAGTTCTGCCGTCCGGCTGCGAACCCGGCGCTCCAGGCGCAAAGCCGCAGCCTTGTCACGCCGGAGGCGGCGGACGAACTCTTGCCGCCGGTTCAGCAAAAACCATAGAAACCCGGCGGCAATAACGCACAGGAGCAACGCAATCACCATAGCCCTGGCCGATTGCCGCCTGGCCTCGGTGGTATCGGCAAAGAGCATCACCCGCCAACCTAGAACCGGCAACCTGCTGGCAAGCTCCAAGCGGCTGCGGCTGCGTTTCCGGTCTGCAAGCTGGATGAAGTTTGCGGAATCATTCGCCGCATCCGACATGTAGAAGGTCTCGTCGGCCTCTATTTCCGAGACACGCCTTCCGCGCCAGCCCGGCACATTGCTGACAAGAATGGTGTCGGCCGCATCGACGGCAACAATAGGATCCTTGCTCAAGGCCCAGGCCTGCTCGACATCCGCCAGGCTGACCCTTACCGCGAGAACACCCGCTGTGCGCCCTTCGACCCGAACTGGAGACGCAAAAATATAACTTGCCGCAGATGAGCGCGTTCCCGGCAGCAGCTCGCGCCCGAGCTGACCCTGCATGGCCATCGAAAATGCTGTCGGAACCGCACTCGAGCCTCCCCTGGCGATCGATCCGGCTGTTGCATTGCTGGAGGCTATCGGCTCCCCTGCCGCGGATAGAAACCAGACTTCCTCCGCGCCAGCCATCCCGGCAGACAGAGCGGCGATCTGACGGCCACCATCTTCATCCCCATGAGACACGATCTGCTGCGCATCGGGGCTTCTGGCCACAAGAGGGGACATCAAGCGAAATTTGTCGAGCAGGCCCTCAAGAACGGCAGCCTGGACCTTTAGACTTGCCTCTGATCGTGTCCGTACGTCATTGACGAAAAATTCCAGGCTGGTGATCCCGGTCAACCAGACCACAGCCACACTGGCTATCAGTATGACGGATATACTCAGAAGCTTGACCTTACGGGCCAGCCTGTATCGCTTCGCGCTCTTCATAGCGCCATCATACCAGCGTTTGTACGCCAGCGGCATCCTCGTTCTGGATCAGAGGCACAGGCGCGCTCTGGCGGCGGTCGATCGCAACGCTTTTAATCAGGAGATAGACCTGTTTACCGGGCTGCAATTCGAGTTCAGATGCCGATGCGCGTGTTAAACGCGCCCTCAGATTCTGCTGCCCGACGGTGCAGAGGACTTCCGTGTATGGCCCGGTTTCATCCGTGATCGTCCGGATCGTCCCGGAAATGGCATTCCGGATGCTGATGCCTGCCGGCACCGCAACGGCAATGGCAACATCCCTTGCCCGGATGCGCAGGCGGATCCTTTCCCCAAGACCGGCTCCCAGACCAGGCACCTGCATCGACTGTCCATCGCCAAGGTCAACCAAGCTGAGCCCCCATTGCCGATCAATTTGGGAAACCTTGCCCTCCAGCAGGGCACTTGCTTCGTGCCGGCCCGTTGCCCGGCCCAGATCGACGCGGGTCAGAACCTCGGCAACAGGCCCATAAGCGACGGTCTTGCCTTCCGAAACGATCACAAGGGTTTGCGACAGGCGCGCAACTTCCTCCATGGCATGACTGACGTAGATGATGGGGATCCCGGCTTCACTTCTCAGCCGGTCCAGATAAGGCAGAATATCAAATTTCCGCCCCTGATCGAGCGATGCCAGCGGTTCATCCATCAAAAGCAGCCGCGGCGCCGATAAGAGAGCCCGGCCGATTGCAATCCTTTGGCGTTCGCCGCCGGACAGCGTTCCCGGCTTTCGATCCAGCAGATGCCCCACGCCCAGAAGGTCGACGACTTCCTCAAGAGGGCGGGTATCCAGCCGGCGGCCAGCCCAGCGGGCAAAGGTCAGATTGGCTTTGACCGACAAATGCGGAAACAGCCGCGCATCCTGAAACACATGCCCGACCCGCCGCTTGCGAACCGGCAGGTCTATCCCTTTTTCGCTGTCAAACAGAACCGCACCATCGACGGATATCCGCCCGCTGTCGGGACGCAACAGCCCTGCGATCATATTGGTGATTGTCGATTTTCCGGCGCCGGATTGCCCGAACAGCGCCGTCACACCGGAGCTGCCGGTGAACTGGGCGTCGATTGCAAATGTGCCGGCATGCCCCTTGATGTCGACCTCAAGCATGCCCACCCCCAATCCGTTTGCGCAACTTGCGGGCCCAGACCTCGGAGGCAATCAGCGCACCGAAAGCGACAACGGCCGCAATAATGGTCAGGCGGAAGGCGGCATAATCGCCGGATGGGGATTGCGTGGCGGTGTAAAGGGCAAGCGAAAGAGTGCGGGTTTCACCTGGAATATTCGAGACGAAGGTAATCGTCGCCCCGAACTCACCCATTGCCTTGGCAAACCCGAGAATGGCGCCCCCGAGAATACCGGGCAGAATCAAAGGCAGCGTCACAACCAGAAACGTGACCATCTTGTGTGCGCCAAGAGACGATGCAGCCTCTTCCAGTTTCGGGTCAACCGCTTCGAACGCCTGCCGCACCGGGCGCACCATGAGCGGGAACGCCATTACCCCGGCTGCAAGCGCGGCGCCGGTCCAGTTAAAGGCAAAACTGATGCCCAGAGTATCGAACAAAAACCGCCCGGCAGGACCATTCCGGCCCAGTGCCAACAAGAGAAGGTAACCCGTCACGACAGGTGGCAGGACAAGAGGCATATGGATCAGCGCATTGACGACGCCATGACCCGGAAATTGCCATCGGGCCAGCACATAGGCCACCAGAACCGCCAACGGCAGGGCAAAAGACAACGCCACAAGAGAAACCTGCAAGGTCAGGGCAAGCGCCTGCCATTCCTGTGGTTGGAGCTGGAAAAATGCCAAATCTCGCCCTGTCCCTCACCTATTTTCGAGGCTCTGCTCATTATTGAGCGCTTGAAAAGCCCTTGCCAAGAAAGATCTTCTGAGCCTCGTCACCCGCCAGGAATTCAATAAACGCGTCAGCTCCTTCGGAAGCTGTGGCCGTTTCAGCGGCAGGATAGCGGATCTTTGGGTGGGATTCTTCCGGAAATACAGCCAAGATCCGAACCTTCGGCTCCACAAACGCATCAGAGCCATAAACGATACCCAGAGGCGTATCGCCCCGCGCCACCGAAGCCAAGGCAATCCGCACATTGTCCATCGGAGCCAATTTGCCGGATACAGCCTGCCAGAGGCCGGTTGCCTCCAGAGCCGCTTTGGCATAGCGGCCCGCCGGAACGGTCTCCGGATCGGCCATAGCCAGGCGGTTACCGGCAAGGCGTTCCTGTATTTCATCCAGATTGAGGGAAAGCTGGGCGCTCTCAGCCGGGCCGACAAGAACAAGGTCATTGGTCGCGATGATCTTGATGGACCCAGGCTTCACCGCAGCCTTGTCCTGCACATAAGCCATCCATTTTTCATCGGCAGACACGAAGACATCCGCGGGAGCACCGGCCTCTATCTGCCGGGCTAGGCTTCCTGTTCCTGCGAAAGAAAACACCACCTCGGTTCCGCTTGCCTTTGTAAAAGCCGCACCAACGTCTGACAGAGCATCCGTCATGCTGGCCGCGGCAAAGACTGTCAGTTTATCTGCGGCTTGGGCACCGGTGCACAGACCGGCTCCAATGCAAGCAGCGGCGATCAGTAATCTCAATTCACGCATGGTCAACTCGATATGTACATTGGGACATATCGATGCTAATCGACGCTGTCTTTCGTTTCAAGAGGCTTTTTTACCACCCCCCACCCTCC
>JBNKOQ010000055.1:0-13526 GCA_050294735.1 Roseibium sp.
GGGTCGCCGCCATGCTCTCTTGCAAAAACCGCCATTGGGAGGGTTCCCGATGTCCGCGTATTTCCGCTGCGCTGCGTCATTTTCGGCCAAATAGCGGAAATTTCTCTCCCAGCCCGTCTGTAAGATCACGCGTTTTTTGAGCTTGTTGAAATAGTTGTGTTCGCAAACTGTCGTTTGTTGTTTTGACGGATGCCACTTTTGTTTCTTACTTCTGCCTTGTTTTCAGTGCCTTAAATGGCCTGGGCCGGGGGGCTTGTTGTAGGAAAATGTCAAACGTGATTGATCGGCGCCTGTTTGTGTTATCGACTGCTGCTTCAGCTTGGGCGGCCAGCACTGCTGGATACATTGTCCCGCTTCGCGCTGCACCATCGGACAATCTTGCGGCGCAACCTTTTTCTTTCGAGCAATTGACGGAGAAAATGCGCAACAGAGCCAGGGAGGCTTTCGAGGCGCCTGAAAATGTGTTGCCCGAAGTCCTGGCCAATCTGACCTACGATCAACACAGGGCCATCCGGTTCAGGCCGGACCGTGCGCCCTGGAAGTCCGAGGGGCTGGAATATCAAATCCAGGCCTTCCATCCGGGCTGGCTGTTCGACCATCCGGTCGATCTGTTCGAGGTAATTGACGGTACGGTGGTACCGCTCGCCTTTACCGGCGCCGATTTCGAATATGGCAAGCCGCTGAATCCGGAAACCTTCAAGAACGTTACTCTGCCCGGGGTTGCCGGCTTCAGGCTGCATTACCCGTTGAACAAACCGGACTATTTCGACGAGCTGATTGTTTTCCTTGGAGCCAGCTATTTCCGCTCGCTTGGCAAGGGCAATGTTTATGGGCTTTCCGCACGCGGACTGGCAGTGAATACCGCAGTCGGGCGGGAAGAGGAATTCCCGAGGTTCTCGCGCTTCTATCTGCAGCGTCCGGAGCCGGGGCAGCAGGAACTCACGATTTGGGCCGAGCTCGACAGCCCGAGTGTGACCGGAGCCTTTGAGTTTGTCATCAATCCGGACGTCAACACCCAGGTGTTGGTCGATGCCCGGCTGTTCCTGCGCCAGGATGTCGAACGGCTCGGGATCGCGCCGCTGACGTCCATGTATCTGTTCGGCGAGAACGACCGCACCGGATTTGACGATTACCGGCCCGAGGTTCACGACAGCGACGCGCTTCTGATCTTGCGCGAAAACGGCGAGCGTTTGTGGCGGCCCCTGAGCAATCCGGGAAAACTTGGGCTTTCGTTTTTCGGAGAGAGCAATCCCAAGGGCTTCGGCCTGCTGCAGCGGGACCGGCGCTTCTCCAGCTATGAAGATACGGAAGCGCACTATCACAAAAGGCCGTCGCTCTGGATCGAGCCATTGTCCGACTGGGGCAAGGGCAACATCATGCTGGCGGAAATTCCGTCCGACAAGGAGATCAACGACAACATCGCCGCCTTCTGGATCCCTGACGGGGCTGCGGAGGCTGGCGCGGAGTTTCGTTTCACCTATCGCATGACATGGGGAGCTGAGCCCGAACCTGGCACCGACAAAGCCATTGTTGTGGGGACGCGGAGCGGGCACGGCGGAACGGCGGCCAGTGATGTGAACACCGCTGAGCGCAAGTTTGTCGTGGAATTTTCGGGCGAACAGCTCGGTCAGATCGGAGCGGACGATCCAGTCGTGCCTGATCTTACAGTGCAGAACGGCACAATAAGGACACAACTCCTGCAGAAACTGGAAGGCGGGAGCTGGCGGTTCATTTTCGATGTTGAACGCGAAAACGGGACGACCCCCGTCGAGATGACCCTGCTTCTCCGCCTGAAGGATCAGGCTTTGACAGAGAGATGGATATACCAATGGAACGCGGAGGCTTGAGCGAAAACATGAGGGATAGCTTCGATCAAGAAAATGGTAATGAATTGGCATTTGGTCCTCTGAAAACCGCTGATTTCCAGGCCGCCTTGCGTCTGCCGCATTGTCCGCTGGACATGCCCGAGCACGACCTTAATCTTCAGAGGCCGGGTCTGACGTTGTGGAATGGAGGCCTGATCTCCTCGCTGCGGCGTGCGATGACCCGCAAGCAGGCGTCGTTGATATCTTTGAAGTCGAGAGCGTAGGCTTTTGGACCGGCAGCCGCAGAGGAACAGCCCACCGAGGCAAGGTGTGTTTGTGCGCCGGGCAGGTGCTCTGGTTCTGACCCTGGCGCTCACATGGGCGGCTGCTTCCATGTTCGGCACGGTTGCCCAGTCCGACGGTTACGACTGGCTGGATGTTCTGCGCATTGCTCTGATTGCCGTGGCGGGGTTCTGGCTTGCCTGGGGAACCTGCACGGCGTTGCTCGGGGTCCTGTTTGCCCCGGTGCCGCCGCTGCGGTCGGCGGGTAAACTCTCGTCCCGCACGGCAATCCTGATGCCGGTCTATAACGAGGTTGCAGAACCGGTTATGGCGCGGATCGAGGCGATGTACCGGGCACTGGAAGGCGCCGGATATCTGAACGCCTTCGACCTGTTCGTCCTGTCGGATTCGACCCGCGCAGAGGCCATCACGGCAGAGCAGAACGCTTTCAGGACGCTTTTGATGCGTTTGCAGGATGGCAATCGGCTGTTCTACCGGCACCGCGAGAAAAATGTTGGCCGGAAGGCCGGCAATATCGCGGATTTTGTCCGCAACTCCGGCGGCGCCTATGATTTCATGCTGGTTCTGGATGCTGACAGTTTGATGCGGGCCGAAACCATTGTTGAAATGGTCCGCCGTATGGAAGCGGACACGAAGTTGGGTCTTTTGCAATCGCTGCCGCAAACGATTGGCCTGAAAACCCTTTTCGGCCGTCTAATGCAGTTCTCGTCGTTTCTTTATGCGCCCAGCTTTTCGCGCGGGGTTGCCGCTCTGCAGGGAAGGGCCGGTCCGTTTTGGGGGCATAACGCGCTTATTCGCACCAGGGCTTTTGCCCAGTCCTGCGGCATGGCGCCGCTCAATGGCAAAGCTCCGTTTGGCGGGCATGTGCTAAGCCACGATACGGTCGAGGCCGCCTTGCTGGCGCGCGATGGATGGTCTGTCCGTCTGGATGCGGACCTTACCGGCTCCTACGAGGAAGCGCCTGCCAACATGCTGGAATATGCCAAGCGGGACAGGCGGTGGTGTCAAGGCAACCTGCAGCACGGCAAGATCCTGCTGGCGCCGCGTTTGAGGATGTGGAGCCGGGCGATGATCCTGCAGGGCATCTTTGCCTATTTGGCATCCCCAGTGTGGCTGATCTTCCTTGTGTCGAGTTTGGCCGCCCCGATGTTTGCGCCGCCTCCGGTCTATTTCGATGGGCGTTCGCCATTCCCGGTTTTTCCGCATCCCGAGACGACAGTGGCTCTGGCGCTTCTCTTCGGGGTCGGAGCCTTGCTTATTCTGCCCAAGGCGATCTTGCTGATCAGGGCGCTGGTTTTGGGGCAGGGTAAACAGTTTGGCGGTGGCTGGCTTGCCAGTCTCAGCGCTGTCTGCGAGCTCTTTCTGACCTCTCTTCTTGCCCCCATTCACATGATGTTTCAGACCCGCTCGGTTCTGGAGATTCTGTCGGGACGGGATGCAGGCTGGCCGGCAGCCAGCCGCGACGATGGCACCTTGTCGTTTTGGGAGGCCCTGTCCGGGTCCTGGTGGATGGTGCTGACCGGTGCGGCGTCGCTGGCATTTTCTCATCTTTATGTGCCGGATCTCTGGTTCTGGCTGCTGCCGGTGGCGGTGCCTCTTGCGATTTCCCCCCTTCTGATCTGGTCGACGGCCTCCGTCTGGCTCGGCGGTCTTTTGCGCAAAGCGGGCCTGCTGGTGACGCCGGTCGAACAATCGGGTGATGAGATTATCCGGTTGATGGAAGACAGTCTTCTCGGGCAAAAAGGGCAAGCGGAGGGGCTGCGACCTTTAGAGGGCACTGGTGTTCTGCTGGCGGGAGAATAGAAAGGCAGCCGGGGTTTTGCCCGACTGCCTGGTTTTTACCGGTTGTTCAACTGCGACCTGACGCGCAGCAGACCCAGTCTGGTAATGCGGTAGGGCCCACTTGAGCTTGAGGCGATATAACGCCTGCGTTTCAGTTTCTTGAACAATTGCAGATCACAGCCGGTCCATACCCAGCCTTCTCGTGTGATCGTGCGGGTTGCCTTGATGCGGCTTCGTTCATCCTTTTCGACAAAGATGCGGCCGCCTTGAGCCAGCAGGTGCAAGACCCTCTGCTCAGCTTTTGAGATGTCCATTGAATTTTGAAGTCTTCTATGCGCGCAACATAATGCTTGCCGCAGCGGACGCATGCGGCAGCGTGTTTCAGCAAGGCCCGATCAACGTGCGACCGGGCTTTAAAGGGCCTCTCGGCGATTGCGCATAAAAACTCCAATAGAATGCAGAGGTGCTTTTAAAGATATTTCGTGAGTTTTCAAGATCTGAACGGGAAATCAGCTGCTTTCGGCCGGCCAGTAACCGTTCACCGGGCTTCTTGCGACGGGGAAGGTCTCAACCTCCTTGGAGCCGCAGCGCGCGCACTTGAGTGTTTCCGCAATCTTCGCGACGACAGTTTCCTCCGGGAAGCGCGTGTCTGCCATGTAGCGGAAGCGGCTGCAGTGACCGCATCTGAGCCCAAGGCGCATGTCCTTGCTTCGAAGGTCGCCAATCGTCATGGCCGGGGAGGCTTCTTCGGTAGATATTGTCATGCTTTAGGTCGCGGTCTCGTCAATAGGGTCGTTTTCAAATTCTGAGTGTCAAAAAGTCTTTGCGGGGCCCTTTATAGCAAGGTGGGAGGATCTTTGCTGGGTTATCTCGTTTTGGGAGAATGCGGCGGTCGGCAGAATGCGCCGGGCTCACTCCGGCGATTGACGTCCGGTTTTATCGTCCGTCTGGCTTCGCAAGCTTTGAACAGGGCGTGTTCAGGTTTCGCTCAAATAACCGATTTGAGGACTCGTCTTTCGACCGATCTGCGGATAAAGATCAGCGCATGCTGACACTCTCTGACACATGGCTCAATCTTTTCGGGCTGGCCGGCCTGCTCAATCCGCTCGCCCTTTTGATAGGAGCGGGCATGGGCTGGCATGCGAATCAGGTTTCCAAGCTGGCGATCGCAGGTTTTGCCGCGGCCATCTTGTCCCTGTTCATAGAAACCGCATGGGGATTTACCGGCTTGCCGCACCCCATTCCGCACGATGCCGGGGCGCTGGCAATGTTTCCGTTCCGGTTTGTCGGCGGGGGAATCGCCGCTGTGCTGGCCTATCTCATTTCACAACGCGTTCGGCGATGAACCACTGAGCCGTTGCAGCGGTGTTTTGAAACTTGGGCACGGCTTCCGGTTGCTCAGGAGTCCAGCCACTCGGCAAACAAGTCGGCGTTAGGGCACATTTCTGGCGCTGCTGACGCTCCGGTTTCATTTTCCTGAAGCCAGAGAGCACATTCCCGGGTGCATTCGCAGGCCTTGCAGCGCGCGGCCGCGGTCCTCATGTCGATGCCAAGGCTAATGCCATTCGGCATCTTGTCCATCGCGCCGATTGTTTCCATCATGCGGCCCATCAAGTTGGCCCGCTCGTTCATTTTGTCTATCCAGCGCATTGCGCGCACTCCCATCAAAAAGCCCCAGATTCCTGTCTTCCTGCCTCTCCAGGATTCCGCTTGAGGGAATGTGACGGATTTCTGTCTGCAGATCGTTGATCCGTATCAAACATCAGGTTTGGTGACATAAAATGCAGACTAACCCTTCGGAAACTCTGCTAGACTTAAACTTTGTTTGTCAGGCTGCCTGCCGGTTTCCGGGAAAGAAGATTATGGTCGGTCATATCGCCGCGTTGCAAACGTCGGGTGGGTCTTCCGGGGCGACGGGCTCTTTGAAGCTTGAGCCCGGCACGGAAGTTCGTGCTCGTGTGGTGTCGAGCGGAGCGGATAATGTGTTGCGCCTTGCTGTCGGGAAGGAGACCGTCGAGGTGCAGGCCAGCGCACCTTTGCCCAAGGGAACAGAAGTCACTCTGAAGGTCTCAGGCGAGGCCGCCCGGCCGCAAATAGAGATTTTTACGGCAGCAAATCAGGTAAGCCAGCCATCGGCGAAGGGGACGCAGTCTCCGCAGCCGGTGCAAACACCGCAAACGCAACAAGCTGGGGCCTCAACGCCGCCATTGTCGACGCCCGTTACAACCAGTTCCGCGTCCCAGATAATCACGAACATTTCGCCGCAACCACTTCCTCAGGCGGGGGGAACCGTCGTGGCAGTTGTTCAACCGGATGCGGCGGGGGCTGTTCCGGTGACGGCCAAGGCAACTGGCCCTCTGCCTTTGCCGCAGTCTCAACCCCAAGCCCAGCCTCCTGTCTCAGCGGGAAAGGTGGAGGGAGCTCCGGCTTCGGCGGTGCAATCCGCAGGATTTCCCCAGCCGCCAGCAGGCGGTGCGCCAGCGCCATCTGCTCCTGCCGCAGGAACCATTGCGGCCAGCAGTTCCGGGCAGCCGGCAGCCTCTTTAAACGGGGCTGCTGCGAGTGCGGCCACGCCTGAAAATGCGGCAACCCCAACCTCAACGGTTCGTGTAGTCCCTGGCAATCAACCGGTGGGGCAGGCGGGACCAAGCGGCGCGCAGCCGGGTTCCGCACCGGGGGCAGGTCCCGCTGTGCCACAAGCAGGTCAGGCACCTGCTGCCGGTGGCGCTCCAAATATCCCGGCGCCTGGAGCCGCTGTCACTCCCGCTACAACCGCAACCAGTCAGGCTCCGGCCTCCGGGCAACCTGTCAGCGCGAGTCCGCAGCAAACAACACCGCAGACCACAGCGCCGCAACCGGCAAGTGGAGGATCGGCAGCGGCAGCGCCCCAGGCACCAGCAGGAGCACCGCAGGCGCCAGCTGCTGCGGCGCTTCTCTCCAGCGCCGGGTCGCCCTCGGGATCTCCGGGAGCTGCTGCCACAGTCTCGTCAGAACAGCCTGGACCCGCAGGGCCAGCTGGGCCTGCTGGGCCGGGGGCCAATCCACAGCCAGGTCAGCCTGCTGCTTCGGCTCCTGTCGGCTTGAATGGCGGCGGGCTTCCCTCCACGCCGCAAGGCATTGGCGGACAGCCGGCTGTTCAACCAGCCGCTCAGCCTGCCGGACAACCGGCTGCGGCAACTCCGGCAGGAGGTAACACTCAAACGTTTCAGCCCGCACCGCTTCCCAGTCAGCCTGCCGCAGCCGGTCTGGCGGGTGGAGGGACCGGGCAGCCGGCGCCGCAAGTGCTGCCGTCTGGTACTTCAGTTCCGCCAGCCGGACAATCCTCCTCGGTATTCCAGCCGCAAACGGGGTCCGCAGTTCCAGCCGGTACGGCACCCAGCCTGTCTTTGTCGCCATTACCGACACAGATTTCGGGGCGGCTTACGTCTGTTTACCCGCAAGCGGCTCCATCTGCTGCCGGCACTGGTGCTCAAAACACCCGTCTCCCCGTCTCCCAGCCTTTGGCGGAAGCGGCGGGCAAACTGCTGCCCGGCCTGGAAAGTCAGCAAGCGTCGGTCGCCGGGGTCTTTGCTCAGATCGGCGCGCTGTCAGCCGCCGCCAGCGTGGGCAAGATCGCGTTGCCGGAACCGGTTAAGCAGGTGATGCAACAGCTCTTTGGCCTGAGGCTTGGCGGCAGCGGTTCCGTGACTGGAAAAGACGTGGCGCAGGCTGTCAAAACGTCCGGCCTGTTCCGCGAAAACACTCTGACACAGGGAGCGAAACCGCAAGGTGCGGACCTCAAATCGCTGCTTGGTCAATTGCGCGGGCTTCTGGACGGTCTGGGGATCAAGGGACAGCCGGTCAAACCCTTCATGCAACCGCCTGTGCCGAGTCTTCATCAGGCACCGAAGGGGCAACGCTCCGCTGGCGGGAGTACATCCACGATCGCCGCTGACGATGGAGTGGATCCCAAAACCCTGTTGACCAAATTGATGCAGGATACGGATAGTGCCTTGTCCCGGATCAGATTGAGCCAGATGGTCAGCCGCGGGCTGGGCGGTGATGACGGGCAGGGCACACAGGTCTCCCACGGCAAGGGTATGGATGTGGTGATGGATTTGCCATTGGCCGTCGGCCAGGAGACAGCCGTTCTGCAGATGCAGATCGGGCGGGACCCCGAGCACGATGGCGGTGAAAACGGTGAAGAGCAGGCGTGGCGTTTGCGCTTTGGCCTCGATCTGACGGCGACCGGGCCTTTGGAAGCTGCTGTTAGCCTGCGGGGGGGCGACACATTCGTCAGCCTCTGGCTGGAACGGGAAGAGATGCACCGGACCCTTGGCGAGCAGCGTGAAACAATCGAGGCGGCTTTTGCCGATGCGGGCCTCGACTTACAGGAGCTGCGGTTTATCCGGGGCCTGCCAATCCGGTCAAAACCGCTGCCCGGAGCGAGAGTGGATCGTCAGTCATGAGGGAAGCAAAATCGGGGAACCCGAAAAAGCTAGCTGTCGCCCTCTCGTATGATGGCGACAGTGCGCCAACAGTCTCTGCAAAAGGCAGTGGCTCAGTTGCAGAGAGAATTGAAGAAATTGCCCGGGAGGCGGGCGTTCCTATCGAGAATAATCCGATGATGGCAGAGGCCTTGTCTCAGATAGAGATCGATCATGAGATCCCGCTTGAACTCTATCAGGCTGTTGCCGTTCTGATCGGTTTCATCATGCGAACCGGTCAGGCTCAGCATCCCAAGGAAGATCGGAACACGCAGTCCTAACGGGATTGAAATGAAGCCGGGACCTGACATGAACCTGCAGTTCTGAGGGAATACATCCCAAGAAGGTCTTGCAGCAGGGCAAATTCCCGATTACGCATCCACCCAACGGATTGTATTGCCCGCGCGCTGCTTTTATACGGAAAGCAAAGCCCCTCCGGGCAATTACCAGCGAACAGGATTCAGAACGCATGACGACGCTTGTCGAGGCACGCACACCAGACCCCAAGAAATTCATCAAGGGAGCGACCAGCGACTGGGAAATCGTGATCGGCATGGAGGTCCATGCCCAGGTCACATCCGAAGCCAAGCTCTTCTCCGGCGCGTCGACCGAGTTCGGCAAGGACCCGAACGACAATGTCAGCCTTGTCGATGCGGCGATGCCGGGCATGCTTCCCGTGATCAACGAGGAATGCGTGCGTCAGGCTGTGCGCACAGGCCTCGGACTGAAAGCGGAGATCAATCTCAAGTCGGTGTTCGACCGCAAGAACTACTTTTATCCGGATCTGCCGCAGGGCTATCAGATCTCCCAGTTCAAGCAGCCGATTGTCGGCGAGGGCGAGATCATTCTCGACATGCCGGACGAGCAGGTCGTGATCGGTGTCGAGCGTTTGCATCTGGAACAGGACGCGGGCAAGTCGCTGCATGACCAGCATCCCTCCATGTCCTTCGTTGATCTGAACCGCTCCGGCGTGGCCTTGATGGAAATCGTCTCCAAGCCGGATCTGCGCTCATCGGATGAGGCAAGAGCCTATCTGACCAAGCTGCGCACCATCTTGCGCTATCTCGGCACGTGTGACGGCAACATGGACCAGGGCTCCATGCGTGCTGACGTCAACGTCTCCGTGCGCCGTCCGGGTGAAGGTTTTGGCACGCGCTGCGAGATCAAGAACGTCAACTCGATCCGTTTTGTCGGGCAGGCGATTGAATACGAGGCTCGCCGCCAGATGGCGATCCTGGAAGATGGTGGCTCGATCGATCAGGAAACCCGCCTGTTCGACGCAGTGAAGGGCGAGACCCGCTCCATGCGCTCCAAGGAAGAAGCGCATGATTACCGCTATTTTCCGGACCCGGATCTGCTGCCGCTCGAATTCACTCAGGCTTATGTGGACGATCTGGCCAAGGATCTGCCCGAGCTGCCGGATGAGAAGAAGGCGCGTTTCGTCAAGGATTGGGGCCTGACGCCCTATGATGCCGATATTCTGGTCGCCGAAAAAATCTCCGCCGACTTCTTCGAGCAGGTTGCCAAGGGGCGCGATGCCAAACTGGCGGCGAACTGGGTGATCAACGAGCTGTTCGGCCGCCTGAACAAGGAAGGCCTGGACATCACGACCAGCCCGGTTTCTGCAGCTCAGCTCGGTGGCATCATCGATCTGATCAAGGGCAACGTGATCTCTGGCAAGATCGCCAAGGATCTATTCGAGATCGTCTGGACCGAAGGCGGCGACCCGGCTCAGATCGTTGAAGACCGCGGCATGAAGCAGGTCACGGATCTCGGTGCTATCGAGACCATCGTTGACGAAATCATGGCGGCCAACCCGGAGAAGGTGGAGCAGGCCAAGGAAAAGGCTGGCCTGCTTGGCTGGTTCGTCGGACAGGTCATGAAGTCTTCCAAGGGCAAGGCCAATCCGCAGGCGGTCAGTGACATGCTGAAGGCCAAGATCGGCATCGAATAAGCTCCTGTCTTTGCGCGCCGGCAGGTTAGCTTATCTGCCGGTGTGCTGAGAAAATTGCAGGTCTATATCCTAGAGTTAATTTCTTTTTTGTTTGAGCAGCGCGCGCCGCGGCAGCATTCCGTGTTTGTCGACTTTCCCTTTTGTCCAAGCGCTGCGCTCACCCTGATGTCATTTGTTTATTTGTTTTGCTTTTGCCTATTTTTAGGGCGAATTCGGATGTGCTTATTGAGGGTGCAGTCTGATAAAAAGAAAAACACCCCCGAAAACCGGCTTACCTGAAACTGGCCCGACGCTTGCTTTGTTCCCTCGGCAATAATTGCAATACCGGGGGGATGAAGTGTTTTTATTCGAAAAGCGGCTGGCTGGTCTGAATGGCTGGGCTTAGATTTTTTGAAATTTACCGCAATCCTGAATACCTTTTCCTGCTTTTCGATGGAGCGGTCGTCAGTATCATTCTCACCGTCGGGGGTGGTGTCGCGGGATTTTTGCTGGCCACCGGCCTGGCGGCGGCGCGTTATCACAAGGTTCCGGTGCTCGGGCCAATCGCCACCGGGTACGTTGAGTTCATTCGAAACACACCTTTGATTGTTCAGCTGTTTTTCGTTGCTTTCGGGCTGCCCCTGCTGCTGGGCTACGCTTGGCCGTTTTGGGGCCATGCGCTGCTGGCGCTGACCTTGAATTTCTCGGCTTATTTCGCGGAAATCCTGCGCGCTGGTTTGTCC
This sequence comes from Roseibium sp., assembly GCA_050294735.1. Lineage (GTDB taxonomy): Bacteria > Pseudomonadota > Alphaproteobacteria > Rhizobiales > Stappiaceae > Roseibium. Next base: position 11,033 of record JBNKOQ010000055.1, read on the forward strand.
TCTGTCGGCAAGGGGCAGACCGAAGCCTCCGACGCGCTGGGCATACCGCGCTGGCTTTGCTTTTTGAAAGTGACGTTCCCCCAGGCGGTGGCGTCCATGTATCCGTCCTTGAACAGCCAGTTCATCTTTCTCTTTCTGACGACAGGGGTGATCTCTGAAATCGGTGTTACCGACTTGACCTGGGCAGGGCTGTTTATCGACAGCAGGAGCTTTCGTTCTTTCGAGATTTTTCTCTCGCTCACCGTGATTTATCTGCTGATCGCCTTCGCCTTCAAAATGCTGCTGAAGCTGTTGCACGACCGGCTGTTCAAATGGAAGGCGGTGCGATGAAAGCGTTGCTGGTAGACCTCTTCGGCAAACCCTTTGGGATTGTCATCTTTCAGCTGCTCGATGGAGCGCAGTTCACGATCTATCTGTCCCTGATCGCCTTTTTGGGTGGTGGACTGATTGGCCTTTTGATCACGGTCGGCCGGATTTCGCCGTTCCGCTCCTTGCGCAAGGCTGGGGCCGGATACGTCTGGCTGTTCCAGTCCGTTCCGCTGCTCATGCTGCTGTTCCTGTTCGGTCTCGGTGCGCCGCGGCTGCTCGATATCAACGTGGATCCTTGGACGGCGGCCTCGGTCTCTCTGACCCTCTACACGAGCGCTTATCTCTCCGAGGTGTGGCGCGGTGCGGTGATTGCGATCCCCGTGGGGCAGACGGAGGGCGGGAAGGCGCTCGGCATGACGTTTCTCCAGATCGTCGTTCTGATCATCGCCCCGCAGGCCTTCCGTCTCGCGATTGCCCCGACCGTCGGCTTCATGGTGCAGATCATCAAGGGAACCTCTCTGGCTTACATCATCGGCTTCCACGATTTGATGAACATTGGAAAGCGCTGGGCCAATTCTCCGGTGCCCGGAACTGAGCCCTTCGTGATCTACCCGATGATGGCGATGATCTACTTCGCGTTGTGCTTTCCCTTGTCCCTGTGGTCGCGGCGGCTGGAACGCCGGCTAGGAGCTCCCCCGCTCAAGGACGGCCCATCCGTGGTTTGAACCCATTCATATTCACTTCCAACTCAGTCAGGAGATAAAAGACATGTGGAAGAAGCTTATAGGATTTACTGGTGCTGCCATCGCCAGCGCGTTCCTGATGGTGGCGCCTGCGTCAGCCGAACTCAAGGACATCCTTGCGGCCGGCAAGATCAAGATCGCGACGCCGGAGAACTTCCCGCCGTTCGGATCACTCGGTGTTGAAGGGGAATACGAAGGCTATGATATCGACGTTGCCAAGATGATCGCCGAAGATCTTGGCGTGGAGCTTGAGATTGTTCCGGTGACCTCCAAGCAGCGTATTCCGTTCCTGGAAACCGACCGGGTCGATCTGGTGATCGCAACCCTTGGCGCAAATCCGGAGCGGGCAAAGTCGATCTGGTTCTCCCACGCCTATGCGCCGTTCTTCTCCGGGGCTTTCGCCAAGCCGGACGTCGCGGTGTCAACGATTGCGGATTTCTCCGGCAAGAAAATCGCTGTAACCGGCGGAACTCTGGAAGATCTGGCGATCTCGGAAGATGCGCCCGAGGATGCTGAAATCATCCGCTTTGGCGACAATGCGGCGACCATTGCAGCTTATGTGTCCGGACAGGCCGATGTTATCGTCACCGGCAATATGACAGCACTGGGGATCTCCAAGGATCATCCCGACTTCGGTCTGGAATCGAAGTTCATTATCGCCAACTCGCCCTCCTACATCGGAGTGAAGACCGGAGATATCGATCTGCTGCAGTGGGTGAATGTGTTTGTTCTGCATAAGAAGCTCAACGGCAAGCTGAATACCCTTTCCAAGAAGTGGCTGAATACACCGTTGCCGCCACTACCTGCTCTCTAAGAGACCGGCAGGCATTGCAGGCTGATCCGCGCGGAGACCAAGTCTTCGCGCGGTTTTTTTTGGGAAGGGCCCGCACCTAGTTGCATCTGCGCAGGAATCTAGTATTTCGCTGTTATGACGACGCGCCTGCCCGAACACTCTGAAACGAGGCCCGCTTTTTTTGCCACGCCATTTGGCGTCTGGCTGATCGTGGCCGGGTGGGGCGGCGCCCATATGCTGCTCAGGGCACTGTCATCGCCCGTGCTTGGCACGGATGACATGTTCGAGAACATTCTCGTGCAGCAGCTGTCTGCCGGGTACATGCTGCGTCAGCCGCCGCTTTATGAATGGCTGCTGTGGACGGTGCAGCAGATAACCGGCCCGACCATCTGGAGTTTTTTGAGCCTTAAGTACGGGCTCATTTCCGTGTCGGCGCTGTTTCTGTTCCTGATTGCCCGGCGCGCCATCGCGGATACCCGGCTGGCGGCGCTCTGTGTGTTTTCCTATTCCCTGTTCTATCAGTTCGGCTGGAACCTGCATGAAGGGGTGACCCATACGGTCGTTCTGGTCACCGCCTGCTCCGCGACGGCCTATACCTTTCTACGGGCCCTGGAGACGGGCTCACGGGGCCGCTATGCCGTTTTGGGAC
>JBNKOQ010000056.1:0-13317 GCA_050294735.1 Roseibium sp.
GCTCACAGCAGTGAGGCTGAAATGAACGCTTTTCTGAGTAAGATACCGGAACACTTCGAAGAAACGGGGCGCTGGCGCTCATTCGGCTGGGGCGCAAGCGGCCTCACCCTGCTCCGCCTGCGCGCCACCGGACGACACTCGGGCTGACTCGATTGCCCGCCGCAGGCTCAAGGCAAAGAAAAGCAAAGGCGATACTGCAATCAAAGTCTGATCCAAATCCAATCCCCAGCCGTTGCTGAACAACAGGGTCACACTCGCAAGAACCAGAAGTTCCCGCTCGAACCGGAGAAAGCTGCTCTCCAACCCCATTCTCACGATTAGGACAAGCGGGATGGACAGCAAGGCAAGGTCATAATCGAGAACAAAAGGCGTTGCGATACATACGGCACTGCCGAGAACAGCCCCTTTTACAGATATCGGAATATTGCGGCCCCAGCTCCACAGGACTGCAGCAAGTGCCGTTGCTGAAACCACCGCCTGAACTGCGAAGGCCAACTCAACCGGGGCGTCGTATTGCCTCAGCCAGCCGAATGCAGAGGCGTATTTGCCCATATTACCCCAGGATTCCAGCAACCAACGCGAAGCGAGCGGCGCCTGATCAAGAAATGCAATCCACGTCTCGACCCAAAACGCCAGAAAGCTCGCAAGACCAGCGGCCAGCGTCGTCAACACTGCAGAAGCAAAGACGCGCCATTCCCGACCGGCCAGCAACGCAAATGGTATAAGTACGCCGAGATGGGGTTTGTAGGCCAATAGCCCGATCAGAATTCCCGCCAGAACAAAACGGCCCCGATCTAGAGCCGCAATCGCACCGCCAAGTAGGGCAACGTTCAGCAGACCATTTTGGCCATGCAGAAATGCGAACATCAAACCGGGAAACGCCAGAACCATCCAAGCCGCCTGACGATCCCTTGCGAGAGCAGCAAGCGCCGCGCAGGCAGCCGCCAAAGAAAGCCCCTGGAAAAGAACTACGGATAGTTCGTAGGGGAGCAAACCAAAGGGAAGGAGGTAAAGAAGCCAGGTCGGCGGGTAAAAGAAGGCAAATTTATCCAAACCGAACAGCTCCATCTGCCGATCCGAAAAATCATCAAATAGGTAAGGCAGCGTTGGATCACCACCGATAACACTATGGGCTGCTGTCCAAAAGGAAACGAAATCGGCAAAAAACGGCTTACCAGTGCCCCAGTAGGTATTCGCAATATCCACGAGAAGCCGGAACAAGAAAATTATAGCCAGAAAGCAGGCGCAGCCTTGAACTACGTTTTTCGAAAAGACCTGTTTCACGCGATTAGAACCTCTGCCCTCACATCCTCATCGAAAAACAAAGCCAACATCCGTCGCCATTATTATACGCCAACGAGCGAAGCGGTGCCTTCTGTTATCTCACCTAACGCCGAAGTCTGAATATCGGCTGAATCCAGAATAAATGAGAAGCGAGATCCATCTGTATTTTTCATCGATAATTTATCGACATTTTATTATCGTTGTTTTAGTTTAGCGTATCGCATTCTCGAAAAGCGGACCTGAAGAACGTCCGGACATAGACAGAGGGTTTTCAAAAATGGCAGCACAGTGGGATTTCTGGATCGATCGTGGCGGCACCTTCACCGATATCGTCGGCCGTGCGCCTGACGGCAGCATTCATCCTCACAAGGTGCTGTCGGAAAACCCGGAAGCCTACCGCGATGCCGCCATTCAGGGCATCCGCGAATTGATGGGCATCGATGCGGGCACACCGATCCCCGCGGACCAGATCGCAACCGTCAAGATGGGCACTACAGTCGCCACGAACGCCCTCCTGGAGCGCAAGGGTGAGCGCACGGCGCTGTTCATCACGGAAGGCTTCCGCGATGCGCTGGAAATCGGTTATCAGGCCCGCCCTGATATTTTCGCCAAGGAAATCATCAAGCCGGAACTGCTCTACGAAGCGGTATTCGAGATCCCCGAACGCATTCGCGCGGACGGCTCGCTTGAGACACCTCTGGATGAAGGCACCGCCCGCACATTGATGCAGTCCGCCTATGACGATGGCATCCGGTCCATCGCCATCGTTTTGATGCACGCTTATTCTTATCCGGATCATGAGACAAAGCTTGGCGCCATTGCGCGCGAAATTGGCTTCCCCCAGATATCAATTTCTCATGAAGTCTCGCCCCTGATGAAGCTGGTCGGACGCGGCGACACGACTGTGGTCGACGCCTACCTGTCGCCGATCCTGCGCCGGTATGTGCAGCAAGTGCAGGATGAGCTGGGCGAAGGCCCGCGCCTGATGTTCATGCAGTCCTCCGGCGGTCTGACAGCAGCCGATCTATTCCAGGGCAAGGACGCGATCCTCTCCGGCCCGGCAGGCGGTGTCGTCGGTGCGGTGGAAACCTCGCGCATGGCCGGTTTCGACAAGATCATCGGTTTCGATATGGGCGGCACCTCAACGGACGTGTGCCACTATGATGGCGACTACGAGCGCGCCTTCGAGACCGAAGTTGCCGGCGTCCGCATGCGCGCGCCGATGATGATGATCCATACAGTTGCGGCCGGTGGCGGATCGATCCTGCATTACAAGGATGGCCGCTTTCAGGTTGGTCCCGATTCAGCCGGAGCGAATCCCGGCCCTGCCTGCTACCGGCGCGGCGGCCCGCTGACGGTAACCGATGCAAATCTGATGACCGGCAAGCTCGCCCCCGATTTTTTCCCGAAGATTTTCGGCCCGAACCGGGATGAGCCACTGGACGGGAAAGCCGTTCAGCAAAAGTTCGAGGCGATGGCTGCGGACATCGGCGGTGGCCGCACTCCGGAAGACGTTGCCGATGGCTTCCTGAAGATTGCTGTCGAGAATATGGCCAACGCCATCAAGAAAATCTCTGTTCAGCGCGGCTACGACGTCACGGAATATGCCTTGACCTGCTTCGGCGGCGCAGGTGGTCAAGCAGGATGCCGTGTTGCCGACAGCCTGGGCATGAAGACGGTTATCCTGCATCCCTTCTCCGGCATCTTGTCCGCCTATGGCATGGGGCTCGCCGATATCCGCGCCGACCGGCAGAAAGCTGTTGTCAGGACCCTCGACGAGGCACTGTTGCCGGACCTCGCAAAGCTGCGTGACGAGCTGGCGGCCCAGACCGAAGCTGAGCTGGAAGCCCAGAGCATTCCCGCGTCCGGACGTGAAACCCGCGCAACGGCCCACCTGCGTTACGATGGCACGGACACTCCCCTTCCGGTTCCCCTCGGCGGTGTTGCGGAAATGCGGGCCGCCTTCGAGGACGCACATAAAAAGCAGTTCGGCTTCGCATATGACGAAAAGCCGGTCGTTGTTGAAGCCCTCGAAGTGGAAACCTTCGGCGGCGGCGCGGGAATAGCCGAGCCGGATCTCACACTCACCCCAGACACACCGGCTGCAACCAAAAACACCCGCTTCTTTTCCGAAGGCGCCTGGCACGACGCCAGCATCTACGCACGCGATGTCTTGAGACCCGGTGCGCGTGTTGCCGGCCCCGCCCTCATCATCGAGCCTCATGCGACCATTGTCGTCGAGCCCGGCTGGGAAGCCGAGATCAACACCAAGGATCACGTCATCCTGAACCGTGTCGTCCCGCTCGAACGCGCCGAGGCCATCGGCACTCATGCGGACCCGGTGATGCTGGAGGTCTTCAATAACCTCTTCATGTCCATCGCCGAGCAGATGGGCGTGACCCTCCAGAACACGGCCTATTCGGTCAACATCAAGGAACGGCTCGACTTTTCCTGTGCGGTCTTTGATCATGACGGCGCGCTGGTCGCCAACGCGCCGCACATGCCAGTGCATCTCGGCTCCATGGACCGCTCCGTGGAAACGATCATCAAGCTCAACAAGGGCAAGATCAAACCGGGCGACGTCTTCGCCTTGAATGCCCCCTACAACGGCGGCACTCACTTACCCGACATCACAGTGGTTTCCCCGGTTTTCGACGACCACGGCAAGGAGATTCTGTTCTGGTCAGCCTCGCGTGGTCACCATGCTGATGTCGGCGGCTCCGCTCCCGGCTCCATGACCCCGCGCGCAACGACCGTGGACGAGGAAGGTGTCCTCTTCGACAACTTCAAGATCGTCGATCAGGGCCGGTTCTGTGAAAAGGAACTCGTTCACCTTCTAACGGACCACAAATACCCGGCCAGAAATCCGCATCAGAATGTGGCCGACCTGTCCGCCCAGATCGCGGCGAATGAAAAGGGCATTCAGGAACTGCGCAAGATGGTCTCGCATTTCGGCCTCGACGTGGTTCAGGCCTACATGGGCCACGTGCAAGACAACGCTGAGGAAAGCGTCCGCCGGGTGATCTCCGCCCTGACGGATTCCGAATACGAATACCCGACCGACCAGGGCTCGGTGATCAAGGTGAAAATCACCGTGGACAAGGACAAGCGCGAAGCCACGGTCGACTTCACCGGCACCTCGGGCGTAAAACCGAACAATTTCAACGCCCCCGAACCGGTCACCCGCGCGGCTGTTCTCTACTGTTTCCGCGTCATGGTGGAAGGCGACATACCGATGAATGCCGGCTGCCTGAAGCCGATCAATATCGTTCTGCCGGATGACTGCATGTTGCGCCCATCCTATCCGGCTGCCGTCGTCGCCGGGAACGTGGAAACCTCCCAGCATGTCACCAACGCCTTGTTCGCAGCACTGGGGGCCATGTCGAACAGCCAGGGGACGATGAACAACCTGACCTTCGGCAACGACACCTATCAGTACTATGAAACCATCTGCTCCGGGTCCCCGGCGGGTCCTGGTTTCAATGGCACCGACGGCGTTCATGTGCATATGACCAACTCGCGCCTCACCGATCCGGAGGTGCTGGAGTTCCGCTTCCCTGTTCTGCTTGAGGACTTCCACATCCGCAAGGGATCCGGCGGCACGGGCAAATGGCATGCGGGCGACGGAACCAGAAGAACGTTGCGCTTTCTTGAGAAGATGGACTGCGCCATCCTTGCCTCCCACAGAACGATCCAGCCGAAGGGCCTGGAGGGCGGAGAGGACGGGGAACTTGGCCGTACCGAAGTCCGCCGCCTGAATGGCAGAACCGAGGTGCTGGAAGGGTGCGACCAGACCATTCTGGAGGCCGGCGAAGCCGTCACCGTCATCACCCCGACATCCGGCGGCTGGGGAAAAATCTAAGTCCAGCCCTGGATCTTCAAAACCGAATGACTTGGATGCGGCGCCCACCCGGTGCCGCATTTTTTTGCGTGACGACGGCACGAACACGCCGTTTTCAACAGCAATTACCGCAGCCGTTAAATCTCTTGCGCATGCGCTGCACCGGTTACGTTAGCCACCAGAACCAGGAAAAGTACAATTTCTGCGAGTATCTTTTCATATTTAAGATAAAATCAAGAAAATAATTCATACATTAAATTAAAATACGTCTCTAAGTAGAGAGAAGATTGAGTACACATTGTCAAACCATCGTAATAAATACTCATGTATATGGGATTTAAAACGACAACAGCCTTCCGGCATATCATTGAGGCAGATGACTGCCGATTACATCCATGAGGATCCCCGCAGATGCTAGGCAGTCTTAAACAGATTATATCGTTCAGGACGATTTCGGCAAAAATTCTTCTTCTTGTTTCTGTATTGAGTTTGTCCCTTGTCGCAGTTTCCTTGGTAAGCATCTATCAGATGGGCCGGATCGGCGGTGAGCTGGAAGCCATTGCAGAAGAAGATATTCCTCTGACGAACGTCGTCGCGCAGGTCACTGCCCGTCAGCTGGAACAGACAATCCAGTTAGAGCGAATGCTGAGATTTGGCGGCATCAAAAGCAACGACAGCAACACCCTGTTCCGGCAGAGCCTTCAGAAGTTTGAAACCCTTGCCGCCGGTGTCGCCCAGGAGATCGTGAAGGCCGAGAATCTGGCGAAAAATGGGCTTCAACATGCCTCCACACCTGCCATGAAAGCCAAGTTCGATCTGATCCTGGAAAAAGTTGCCCGGATCGAACAGGAGCATTCCACGTTCGATCAGGATTCCTTGAAAGTAGCAGGCCTGATCGACCAGGGAGACATCGCCGCGGCAAGCCAGCTGGCCGAAGAAATCGAGCAGGCAGTCAAGCTGCTGGACGAAGAACTCCTCGTCTTGACGGAAGAGTTGGAAAGCTTCACTGCTCAGTCGTCTAGCAATGCCGAGGCTCACGAGCATGCGGCGATCTGGCAGCTCACCATTGTCTCTATTGTCTCTATCGCCGGTGGGATTGCGCTGTCCGTGGTCATATCAACCTTTTCGATTACCCGCCCTCTCAAGTCCGTCACCCACGCACTGAACAGGCTTGCGGCCGACGACACGTCCATTGAGTTGAAGACAGGCGGCCGGGATGAAATCGGACAGCTGACGGAGACATTCGCCAATTTCCGCGAGAAGACCATCGAGATCAAGCGCCTGCAGGCGGAGGCGCGGGAAGAGGAAGAACGCATCGAACGCGAAAAACGCGAGGTCACACTGCGCATGGCCGACGAGCTGGAAAATACGGTGAAGTCTGTCTCTGACGAGATCGCAACTGCCGTTCAGGAATTGGCCCAAACCGCGAACCGCATGGCCGCGACGGCATCACAGACCGAAAACAGGTCCAGCAACGTCGCCGCTGCCGCGGAGGAGTCATCGGCCGGCGTCCAGACCGTGGCTGCGGCAACAGAGGAACTGGTTGCCTCCATCGCCGAGATCAGCCGCCAGGCCAGCAAGGCCAAATCGGCGACCACAACCACAAATGAACAGGCGGCTTCTTCGAGCAAGACGGTCGAGAAACTGTCGACCTCCGCATCCCAGATCGACGATGTGGTGCGCTTGATCAACGACATTGCCGATCAAACCAATCTGCTGGCCCTCAATGCGACGATCGAGGCTGCCCGCGCCGGCGAAGCAGGCAAAGGATTCGCAGTCGTGGCCTCTGAGGTCAAGGCGCTTGCAAACCAGACAAGCAAGGCCACCGAGAACATCAGCATCCAGATCAAGGAGATGCAGGCAGGATCGGCGATGACCTCAGAAGCCATCGCGGCCATCGTTGACTCAATCACCGACATTGATCTGCAAATTACCGGGATTGCGTCCGCTGTCGAGCAGCAGGACACCGCTGCTCAGGAAATTGCCCGCAACATTACCGACGTGGCAAGCGGAAGCCGGGACATCTCCAGCAGCATTACCGACGTCAGCAGCGGCGCCACCGATTCCAGTGCTGGCGCCCAGCAGGTTCTTGGCACGGTGGCATCGCTGAACAGCCAGAGTTCCAGGCTGCAGCAGGAACTCGAACACTTTCTGCTGAACATACGCGCGGCGTGAGCCCAACGCGAAGACCCTGTCAGGTCGTGACAATCACACCTGACGGGGTCATCATTATTCCGCCATTTGGCTCGGATAGTCTTCTCGCTCACAGCAAAATGGAGGTAACCGTCCCATGATTGAAGTGACCGAACGCCCCGGCGGAGTACTGGAAGTCGACTTGACCGGCACAATCACCGGAAATGACTACGACACGGTTCTGACCCCCGCTATAGACGCTGCGCTGACCAAACATCAGAAAGTCCGCATGCTTGCCGTCTTCGGCAGGGACTTCAAGGGATATTCTCTCGAAGCGGCGTGGGATGATGCGAAACTCGGCCTCCGTTACTGGTCCGGGTTTGAACGGGCCGCCGTGGTCTCGGACGTTGAGTGGATCAGGACCATGACCCGGGCGATGGGTCTCCTTTTCCCTTGTCCCGTCAAACTGTTCTCCCTTCACGAGCTCGACAGCGCCCGCGCGTGGATTGCAGAATAGGCAACGCCCTACAGTTACTGAAACTGGACAGGGCCGAGACGACGGAGACAACGCCTCAGGCAGGATCCCCCGCAATCTGCTCCTCCCTTGCCCTCTTCGCCAATTCGGCAAGAACCGGCCTTATCGCCGCCGGTGCGCTTAAAGGCGTGTCAAACCACAGGCGCACCAGCCTGTCTCCCGCCTTGAGATCCAGGCCCTCCGGGTCGAGTGAGGCAAGGCTCCAGTTGCCTTCCGGTTGCTTCAGCAGCCGCCGGGCATACAGCGAGACGGCTTCCGGATGGTCTTCATTCATGTGGTCGACGGCACCTGCCTCCCAATCGACGATCGCCGACCAGGCCTCTTCCGGAAGAACCAGGTCCTGCTGCGTCAGCGCATAAGCCTTGCCGAAGCCTCCATTCAGGCTGGCCCGTTCAACCGTCAGCCGGAAAAAGGCAAAGTCTCCAAAATCCACATAGAGCGCCGCCTTCGGGTGATGGGATAGGTACCGCCGGCGCACGCGGCCATGGACCGCACTTCCCCGCTCCAGCCGTTCCGCCGTGCAGAACAGTGTGATCCTTGGGTGCGCCAGAGGGTCTCCCTTGCCCGGCTCGCCCAGCAAAAGCGAACAGCGCGGATCAGCGGTGAGCCCGGCGGTGTGTCCCGAGAGGGACGAAATCAGAATGACCGGGGTACCGTCCATGTCCGATGAGACAGCAACGCGGCTCGCCATTGGATGGCCGCTCTCCGGCTCAATAGCGGCAATGGCTCCGAACCTGGCGCTGCGCATGAGGCCTTTGGCCAGCCTGCAAGCCTCATCGTCCGTTTCCCTGAGGACATCTTTCTTCCTGCCACCGTCATTCTCCGGTTCGCTCATCTGTCTCATCTCCTGCCATGCGTCGGCCGCCATGGCTTGTCCAACTGTTCCCGTGCCGCGCCCTGGAACATATCTCCCGTGCCTTGATATCCCGGCACCTGCGTCCGGGAAAAGCCTTTCCTTGAACCTGAACGCCAGATGAACGCCGGTCTCAGAACCGGTTCAGTCGCACTCCTGCATATTCGCATCATCAGATCACAGGGCAGCAACGCCCGCCACAAACGACCCGGATAAACTCAGGAGCCAGACATGACCAACATCACCACAAAGCGCATTATCGCAATCGCCCTTTCCGGCGCCATGCTGCTGCCGGCAATTTCCATGGCCGAAGCGGGACCGCGCCACGGCTGGCGTGACCACGGCGGCGGCTGGGGTCATCACCGCCCTGATCGCCCGCACCGCGGACATGGCCACAAGAAGCATAACAATGATCTTGGCGCGGCTGTCGCCGCCGGTGTGATCGGCCTTGCCGCCGGAGCGATCCTGCTCGGCGCCACACGTCAGCCAAGCTATGCGGCACCGGCACCTGCCTACTACCCGCCGGAACCTGCCTACTACCCGCCGGCGCCTGCCCGCGGCCCTGTCTATGGCGGTTATCAGCCTTGGAGCCCGGCCTGGTACCGGTATTGCGATGACAAATACCGGACCTTCAATCCCTCGACAGGAACCTACACGACCTACCAGGGCGAACAGAAGTTCTGTCAGTAAGTGACACGCCCCCTCCCCAAGAAGCACAGGGCAGCCGAACTGCCCACCGCTTCGACCCGGGTTTCCCGGAAATGCCCCCCTTTGACCCGGCCTGACCGAAAAGGGCCTTCATGGTGCAGCAGAAACCCCGCAAGTTTCATGAAACTTGCAGGGTTTTCAATCGTCCAGACCACCTCACACCGGACAGCTACCAGCCCGAAAACGTTTCCCTGTTTCGCGTCCACCGGTTGAGCCCACCGCTAAGTCCAGCCATCAACGCTTCAGCTGGAAAGCGACCAACCTGGGCCGCACTGCTGACGGCGCGAAAACTTTTCTTGGTCGACCGGGAGTGCATCCGGGAGCAAGCCGGGCAGATGGCCGGAGCAGTGAGCGGCTGACAGTTAGGCGGACCCCGGCAAGTAACAATTCCTTCCACTTGCATGTCGCGTCAAAACTGTTATGTGTTACGCATAACATATCGGGAGGAAAAAGATGGAGGTCCAGTTGTCCGGCAAGCTTGCCGAGGATCTCGCATCCGTGCTCGATTCCAGTGCCGTACTCGTCGGTGCCGACATGCCAGAGCGCGCCCGAACCGATTGGAGTTCTCTTCCCGCAACTGCGCCCTCTGCTGTATTCCGACCCTCCTCAACCGAAGAAGTCGCGTTGATCCCGCGCTCCCACAAGGCGGCCGGCGTCGCCGTGACCCGGCAGGGCGGCATAACCGGCCAGTGCGGCGGAGCACAGCCGCTCGACGGTGGTATCGCCTTGTCGATGGAGCGGATGACCGGCATCGAGGGTATCGATCGTGACGGCACTGTTTCTGCCGAACACGGGATCGGCCCACTTAAGAAGCCCTATCTCGAACACACACGCGATCAGGCCCCAATCAAGCTGATGCGGAGCATCAAGTGCTGCATCGATCCGGCCTGGACCCTCACCCCGACAAAAATTTTCAACTGACCCTGTCGTGACATGTGTCGCGGAGGGCTAACCTTGGGAGGAAAGCATGAGCTTCAACAGACGAAATATTCTGGCACTCGCGGCGACCGTGGTGCTCGGCGCGGCCGTTCCGGCCGCCGCACAGGACTGGCCGAACGGCCCGGTCACGCTGGTTGTGCCTTGGAGCGCGGGCGGCGGCACCGACGCCACTGCGCGCATGATCGGCACGCTGCTGGAGAAAGAACTTGGTGTTCCGGTTCCCGTCGTCAATCGCACGGGTGGGTCTGGCGTTATCGGTCATTCGGCCATCGCCGATGCCGCTCCAGACGGGCAGACCATCGGTGTGGCCACTCTGGAAATCGGCTCGATGCACACGCTCGGCCTGACCGATCTCACCTACAAGGCCTACACACCCATAGGTCTGTACAATTCCGACCCTGCCGCGATCTTCGTGCGCGCCGACGCCCCATATGACGACATGGCGGCCCTGCTGAAGGCTCTGGAAGCGGCGCCGGATCGTGAATTCAAGGCCTCCGGCTCAGCCCAGGGCGGGGTGAACCACCTGGCTCTGGCCGGCATGCTTCTCGCGTCAGACCTGCCCGTCGAGCGGGTTGCGTGGGTGCCCTCTGAAGGTGCCGCTCCCGGCCTGCAGGATCTGGCGGCCGGAGGTGTCCAGATCGCGACGGCGTCGCTGCCCGAGGCCGCATCTCTGATGTCGGCCGGACTGATCAAGCCGCTCGCCGTCTTTGCGGATGCACGCATCGACGCAGCACCGGACGTTCCGACATTCAAGGAGGCCACGGGCGGCGATTTCTCTCTCGGGTCCTGGCGCGGGGTCGTAGCACCCGCCGGCGTTCCGGATGAGGTTGCCGCCAGGCTGGTGGAGGCTGTCGGCAACGTGGTCCACAATCCCGAGTACCTGGCCTTCATGAAGGACCGGGGTTACGCGACACAATGGACGCCGGCTGGTGAGTTCGAGGCATTTATGGAGACTTCGGACAAGGCGCTTGCGCAAAGCCTCAGTGCGGTCGGTATGGCCAAGTAAGGCAAATGGAGGGGGAGGAAGGTTGTCCTCCCCCTTTTGCCCCAATACCGGGCATCCGGGAGGAACGAACGACCATGAAGGTTCATGACAGCCTAATCGGCGTGCTTTTGTTCGCCTTCGGCCTTTGGGTCCTGACGACGGCGCAGGGATATCCGCAAATGCCTGGTCAGAGCATCGGGCCGGGAACCTTTCCCAGCGTGTTGGGCGCTCTGTTCATGGGCGGCGGGGTTCTGCTGGTGATTGCGGGACTGCGCGAGCGCGGTGCGGGACTTGTCATCGTCGATCCCGGCTGGCGATATCCGGCCCGGTTCGCCGCTGCGATTCTTGCGACCGCCGGCGCCGTGGTTTTCGCCATGGTGTTCGAAACGGTCGGTTTTCCTCTGGGAGGTTTCGTGCTCCTGACGGCCTTGTTCATTTTGTCGGGGTATAGAAATCTGACCTGGATCGCGGTCTCCGCTGTCTTCGTTCTGGCGGTGCACCTGACGATGACCCGTCTCCTTTACGTGCCTCTGCCGGCGGGGCTGTTGAAAGGCATATTGTGATGATCTTCCAGCATCTCGGCGCTGCCTTCGAGCTTGTTCTAACCTGGAACATGTTCCTCATCATGTTGTCCTGCGCCTTGTTCGGCCTTTTCGTAGGCGCGGTGCCCGGGCTTTCGGCAACCATGGCGACGGCGATGCTCGTGCCGCTGACCTTCTTTATGGATCCGGTGCCAGCCATCGCCGCAATCGTGACCACGGCGGCGATGGCGATCTTTGCGTCGGATATTCCTGCGGCTCTGATCCGCATTCCCGGAACGGCCGCGTCCGCCGCCTATGTGAGCGACCTCAGTGCCCTGACGCGTGCGGGCAAAGTGGGGCGTGCGCTCGGCATTTCGGTCACTGCCTCGGCCATTGGCGGCGTATTCGGCTCGCTTGTCCTGATGTTCGCTGCGCCGGAACTGGCTCTGGTATCGCTGAATTTCACCTCGTTTGAGTATTTCTGGCTGGCTCTTCTGGGGCTCACGGCTGCCGTGATGCTGGGCTCGGCGTCGGTTCTCAAGAGCCTGATCGCGCTCTGCATCGGCCTCATGATCGCCTGCGTCGGCATGGATACGACCTCCGGCCTGCCGCGCTTCACTTTCGGGCTGACCTCGCTTCTCGACGGTGTCGCCTTCGTGCCGGCTCTTATCGGCATGTTCGCCATTCCCGAATTGATCCGTACATTCGTGCATCGCGATGCGACGCCGCCTGCCGCGCCGATCGCCAATCCCTTTTTATTGTTCCGTGGCCTCGGTGACGTGCTGTGGCGGCACAGGGTCAACCTTGCGCGCAGTTCCACCATCGGGACGATCATAGGAATCCTGCCCGGTGCGGGCTCCGATATTGCGTCATGGATCTCTTACGCAGTCTCCAAGAAGCTCTCCAAAAACCCGGAGGCCTACGGCGAGGGCAGCGAGGAAGGGCTGGTCGATGCCTGCGCTGCGAACAATTCGGCGCTATCGGGCGCCTATGTGCCAGCCATGGTGTTCGGCATCCCGGGCGACAGCATCACCGCGATCGTCATCGGGGTCCTCTATATCAAAGGCTTGAATCCCGGACCCATGGTTTTTCTGACCAGCGCCGATACGATCGCCGCCATCTTCCTGGTGTTCCTGCTGGCGAATATCCTTATCGTCCCCCTCGGCTTGCTGGCGATCGGTTTCGCTGCACAGGTTCTGCGGGTTCCCAAACTCGTGCTAGCGCCGTTGATCCTCGGCTTTTGCATCGTCGGCTCCTATTCGATCAACGCTAGTGCTTCGGGTATCATCATCATGGTCGTCCTCGGCGTGTTGGCATATCTGATGGAGGAGAACGGCTTTCCTGTCGCCCCGGCGATCCTCGGAATCGTCATGGGGCTCCTCGTGGAGCGGAATCTGGTCACGTCGCTGATCAAGTCCGATGGATCGCCTCTCGGTTTCTTCGAACGCCCCATCGCGGCCGGACTCGCCCTTACGGTTGCGTTAATCTGGATCGTGCCGGTTGTGCTATGGATCAGAC
>JBNKOQ010000057.1:0-13232 GCA_050294735.1 Roseibium sp.
GGCGATCGTCATCTCGTCGCTCACCAGAAACGCCTTGTTGCCCATCTGTTTGGACAGAACGGCGAAAGCCTTTTTGATTTTTTCACGCGAGCGGGCCTTTTCCGATTCCGGAAAATTCCTGAAGAATGGAGCATACGCCCCATGGATTTCGGAGCTCATAAACGCTAGCGCCTCAAAGACCCGCCATTTGAGCATGTGGTCTTGCGGCAGAAGCTTGCCGCTCTGCGCGGCGATGTAAGACAAGATGACCTGGTTTTCGGTCAGGACAGTCCCATCATCCATCTCAAGGGTCGGAATGTAGCCCATCGGATTGATTGAGAGAAAATCGCGGCCATCCTGGGTCCTCTTCTCATGATCAATGCTGAGGATGTTATAGGCAAGCCCGGCTTCGATGAGCGCGATATGATCGGCGATGCTGCAGGCTGCGGGGTAATAAAAGAGGTTCATGTCGGTCTCCCTTGCACCTAGCTCTGCGTTCATGTTCGCAGACTAGGTCAATAATGTTGACCACAGCCATTTATGTGACTTAAAAACGACCGTCAAAAGCATATTTTTAGGAGTTGGTCAGATGGATGTGACTGCCAAGCTGGCAGCGGCCGACTGCGGGAGTGTGAGCGAAATTCTCAGTCGCGTTGGCGACAAGTGGACAATTCAGGTTGTCGTTGCGCTTCGCGCCGGGCCAAAACGATTCAACGCGATCAAGCGGGGAATTGGCGGCATTTCACAACAGATGCTCACGAGAACGCTGAAAACGCTGGAACGGGACGGCATGGTCAAACGTGCCGTCCGTCCAACCACCCCGCCTCAAGTCGAATACACGCTGACACCGCTTGGACAGTCCCTTTCGGAAACTGTGCGCCCCCTCGCAAATTGGGCGGAGGTCCATACGGAAGAAATTAAAAACAACCGCATCGATTACGACACGCGCCAGCTCTGACGGTCCAGCCAGTCCCCTCCCGGCACCGCAACGGATGGACAGGTCTTTGCCATAACGGTCGGTCAGCAAAGCACCCCCAAGTCGGACGTTTGCGATCAAATTCTTGGCGACCCGAAAGCGTCCGCCCCCCGCTGCCTGATCGAAACCCTGAGACAGGCGGAAAGGGGACCTTCACCTTAGGGTCTGCTGTACGAACTTTTCTGCCGTTCGCGGAGTGTAGAAATGCGGCCGCTTGCAGAGCACCCGGCTACTTGAGCGACAAGAAGATGGCGTCGAGCACCTCCAGGTGATTGACAGGATCGTCACCTTCACAAATGGCTAAGGCAGCCCGGTCAAATAGTGCGGACAGTTGCACGGTAAGTGCATCGATTGGGAGCCTCCTGATCTCACCTGCCTCCATCGCCGCCGCGAGGCCTAGTCGCAACGTATCCGCCGAAGTCTCCCGGTCGATCTTGTCGAGTTCCGTCTGCCCAAGCACTGCCGGGCCATCACGAAGCATTATTCGAACGCGTCCCTTGTCAGCCATTGCATTTAGAAAGCCGCGGCTGCCCTGCCGCAACGCATCCATGCCCGATCCCGGCACCGACTTGGCCGAAGCGGTGATTTCCTCTGCGACCGCGCGGTACTCGTCTGTTATGACAGCCCGGAACAGCGCCACCTTGTCCTCGAAGTGATGGTACAGGGCACCTCGAGTTACCCCCGCGGCCCTTACAATCTCGGGCGTTGAAGTTTCGGCATAGCCCTTCTCGGAAAACAGCCGTCTGGCTGCCGCCAACAGGGCGGACCGGGTTGCTTCCGTGCGGCTCCTGTTCGAGCGGACTTCAGTTTTTTCTTGCATACGTACAGCCTGTATGTTTATAAATCCTTTACATGCAGACTGTATGTATCAAGGAAAGGAAACGCAACATGAAATGCACGCAGTACTACCCCGTCATCCAAACCGAGGATGTGAGTGCGACCAAGACCTTCTACATCGACAACTTCCACTTCGAGGTCAGTTTCGATGCCGACTGGTACTGCCACCTCCAGTCGAGTGAGGATCCCAAGGTCAACATCGCGATCCTGAAGGGCGATCACGAGACGATCCCCGCCGAGGGACGCGGGTCCACGAGAAGCCTGATCCTGAATTTCGAGGTAGAGGACATCGACACGGAATTCGAGCGCGCCGAGAAGGCGGGTCTGCCGATTCTGAAAACCCTGACGGATGAGGCCTTTGGCCAAAGACATTTCATCACGCGCGATCCGAACGGAGTCCTGATCGATGTAATCAAACCGATTCCACCTGTCGGCCAGTTCGTCGATCAATATACGACTGATGCTCTGCCGACCTGACCCATGCACAAAGCGAGGCCCGATGACCCTATACGGGCTCTCGATAGCTGGCATTCACACTTCATGCAGCATTGGACATAGAGGGCCCATTGCTGCCATTAGCTGTTATCGACAAAGCGGTCGGCATTGGGTCAGAAACAACTAGAGGCGCGGCATTATTGGATGTCCGCTTCCAACCCAAAACCCGACATGTTGTCGAAGGATATCAGACCGGACCCTGGCACGGCCCGAAGAACAGCCGGCAAAACGCGCAATCCCGGCAACCTCCTTTGAGGAAAAACCAAAACCGGCCCTGCAATTCCTCGCAAACCCTTCAAAACCCTGGGAAAGCGGTAACATTGCCCTGCTCAGGACAGTCCTCAGACTGACCTTCCGGGAGCGCCTCAAATACCACCCGAAACAGGGGACTAGAACCGCCGAATTATCCTTACTCTTCAAAATGTTAGGGGGTCAAATTCCCCCCAAAAGAAAAATGGTGCGGGCGACGGGACTCGAACCCGTACAGCCTAGGGCCGAGGGATTTTAAGTCCCTTGTGTCTACCAGTTCCACCACGCCCGCTTTGATCCCTTGGGTACCTTCTGGCCCCGAAAACAGCAAGCGGCAATGCTGACTTTCAAGAGCCTTTTATTCCGGCTCTAGCAATCCGCCGCACAAGGCGATATTTGATCAGGTAAGAGAGTTTTAAAAGGCCCCTGACGTTTTGACGGTTGCCCCGCGCCAGCCAAGTTGCGTTTCCGGCCCAAGACAAAGAGCAACTGGACCCTATGGTTACCTATATCGACGCCGCCGAAGCCCCCTTGAAAAACACCGGCCAGATCCGTCTTTACAACTCTGCGGATTTTGCTGGCATGATGAAGGCTGGGCAGCTGACCGCCCGCTGCCTGGACGAGCTTGCCGCTATCGTCAAGCCCGGTGTCACAACGCAGGAAATCGACGATTTCGTTTTCGCCTTCGGCGAATCCAATGGAGCATTGCCCGCGACACTGAATTACCGCGGCTATACCAAGTCCGTCTGCACATCGATCAACCACGTGGTGTGCCACGGCATTCCCAATGACAAGCCGCTGCGCGAGGGCGACATCGTCAACATCGATGTCACCTATATTCTCGACGGCTGGCATGGGGACTCCAGCCGGATGTATCCGGTCGGCCAAATCAACAGAAAAGCCGAACGCCTGCTCGAAGTAACCTATCAGTCGCTCGTCCTCGGAATGCAGGCTGCAAAGCCGGGCAATACCACCGGTGACATCGGCGCGGCGATCCAGACTTATGTGGAAAGTCACCGCTACTCAGTGGTTCGTGATTTCTGCGGCCACGGGGTCGGAAAACTGTTTCACGACACACCGAACATTTTGCACTATGGCCGCCCCGGCGAAGGCCCGGAGTTGAAGCCCGGCATGATCTTCACAATCGAACCGATGGTCAACACGGGCAGGCCTCAGGTCAAGGTGCTTAGCGATGGCTGGACGGCGGTAACCCGGGACCGGTCTCTGTCCGCGCAATATGAGCATTCCATCGGCATCACAGACGAGGGCTGCGAGATATTCACCTTGTCTCCCGGCGGTCTGCACAAACCAGGACTTTCGAACGACTAGAGCGGGATATGAATGGCAAAAAAACCGGACGGATTTGAAGACAGGCCTCCGGAAGAAGATAAGGTCGGCCACAGACAAAGATTACGCCAGCGCTTCCGCGACCATGGCGAGGCCGGCTTTGCCGATTATGAATTACTCGAACTGCTGCTCTTCTCCGCCCTCCCCCGCCGGGATACGAAGCCCATTGCCAAAGCGCTCATGAAGCGCTTCGGGTCCTTCTCCGGCGTGCTTGCTGCCCCTCGCACCCGGCTAAAGGAAACCCATGGCGTCGGCGACGCTGTCATAGACGCGCTCAAGATCGCCCAAGCCTCCGCGCTCCGCTTTGCCCGGCGCGAAGTGGACGAACGCGAACCACTCTCCTCCTGGTCCAAGGTCATGGATTATATCCATATGGCGATGGCCTATTCAGACATCGAGGAATTCCGCATTTTGTTCCTCGACAAGCGCAATGGCTTGATTGCCGATGAAGTTCAGCAAACCGGTACCGTGGATCACACACCGGTTTACCCGCGCGAAGTCATCAGGCGCGCTGTGGAACTGTCTGCAACCGCCGTCATCCTCGTCCATAATCATCCCTCCGGAGACCCCACGCCGTCGCGTGCCGATATTCAGATGACCCGGCAGCTGGTCGAAATTGCGAAACCTCTTGGCATCGAAATACACGATCACATCATTGTCGGCCGTGAGGGACAGGTTAGTTTTCGGGGCTTACAGCTGCTTTAGGCGTCTGTTTCCAGCAAAGCACGGTTTTTCAACCAAAAGACGCAACGAATCCCCATGCAGCCTTTGAATTCAAATAGATCCTGCTTTGGATCTTAGAAACACCTCAAAATCATCCTCTGTTAACCAGGAATATCCGGCATTCCTTAATAGCTAATGTGGATACTGCTGCCACAAAGCTTGGAGTACTGAATGAAAGCGGTCGCAGAAAGGTCTGGGGGCCATATCGCGAATGCGATAATAATACCAATGATTGGCGTCGTTGTTTTGGCTGTCGCCTGTGTGTTTGGATTGATGATCTGGTCGTCACATATTTCAGACGACAGTGCTGAATCCAGCCAACGGAAATTGTTGACAGGTGCACTGGAACTGAAGCTGGACCAGATGACCCGCCAGCAGGCGGGTACCGTGGTGTGGGACCAGGCCTACTTCAAAACCGCAGGCAACATCCTCGACTACACTTGGCTCTATAACAATATCGGCCAATGGCTCGACGACACATATGGCTTCTCGAAATCCTTGCTGGTTACCCGCGACTGGGACACACCATTCAGCTACGATAAAGCGCTCAAGAGAGACTGGATCACCGCCGATCTCATGAATCAGCTCGGCCCGGCCATCGCAAAGACCCGGGCGCGCTATATAATATCCTTTAAAAAAACCCCGTCAGGGTTGTTCCGTTACGACGCGAATCAATCCGGCGAGGGTAAAGCAATAGCCGAAACAGGTGTTCTGGCCATCGGCAAAGATGTCTATTTCTACAGCGCTTCGGCCGTAACTCAGGAAATACATACCATTACAGCCGTTCGGCGGCCGCCAGCCGTTCTGGTGAGTCTCGACAAGCTCGATCCGGAAGCCTTGGCAAAAATCGCCGAAATCTCAGGTCTCCAAAATCTCCAGCTGATCCGCAACCCGCAAGGGAAGTCCACCTTTGCCACCATCGATCTGCGGTCGCCTAAAGGTGACCTGATTGGTTATTTGCAATGGCGCGCCAGCAGGCCGGGCACCGAAATGCTGGCACGCGTCGCCCCGGTTCTGCTGATCCTGGCTCTGGCAATCATCGGCCTGACCATTGGTGTTATCGACTTTACCCGTCAAACAACCAGAAAACTGGCACACAGCCGGGCTCAAGCCGTCTACACCGCCAGCCATGATTCTCTCTCAGGCTTGCCGAACCGTGAGCAATTTTCGCTTCTGCTGCGCGACGCCCTGAAGCAACCGCAGAGT
Source organism: Roseibium sp. (assembly GCA_050294735.1). GTDB lineage: Bacteria > Pseudomonadota > Alphaproteobacteria > Rhizobiales > Stappiaceae > Roseibium. The sequence continues at coordinate 5,813 of JBNKOQ010000057.1, forward strand.
AAGACGGATGGCTCAGCGGTCGTTTACATCGATCTGGACCGTTTCAAGGACATCAACGATACCCTTGGACACGCGGCAGGGGATGAAGTGATCCGGGCTGTCGCATCACGGCTGAAGGCGATCATGCCGGAAACTGGCGTGATTGCCCGTATCAGCGGCGATGAATTCGCTATGCTTCTAACTCATTGCGACAGTCAGGCAGCGATCGAAGGCATCCTCAAACGCATTCAGGATCAACTGGTTCGCCCCATACAGATCGACAACAACGAACTTTTCATCGGTCTCTCAATGGGAGCTGCCCTCTCGCCTCGTGACGGAATCGACCCTGGAGAACTTCTCCGCAAGGCCGATATTGCTCTCTACGACGCCAAGGGCAACGGACGAGGCCGCTGGTCTTTCTTTGATCCTTCCATGCAGGAGCATGTCCAGACAAAAGACAAGATGGCCCGCGAATTGCGCCGGGCCATTGATGAAGACGCCTTGGACGTCGCCTATCAGCCGCAATGCGATTCAAGCGCCAACCGGGTTGTTGCCGTCGAGGCCCTCGCCCGTTGGCATCATCCCGAAATGGGGTCTATTTCCCCCGGCAGCTTCATTCCTCTCGCCGAAGAGACTGGACTGATAAACGACCTTGGTCTGTGGGTTTTGCGCCGGGCTTGCCGTGACGCTCATCGCTGGCCGGATCTCGTCATTTCGGTCAATGCGTCACCAACACAGTTCAAGCACCCGAAATTTGTCGAGGAAATTCTGGAAATCCTGAAACAGCACGATGTCCCGCCCGAACGGCTGGAGATCGAGGTTACGGAAAGCGTTTTTGCCGGTCAGGCCAAATCCATCCTGACGTCCCTGAAGCGCTTGAAAGATCTTGGCGTAAAAGTCGCGCTCGATGATTTCGGATCAGGTTACTCAAGCCTCAGTTATCTGAGGAAGTTCCCATTCGATACATTAAAAATCGATCGGGACTTCATTTCAGATATGGATCAAAGCCCTGAAGCGGAGGCGATTCTGACAACAATCATCCAGCTCGGGCAGGCACTCGGAATGACGATTGTCGGAGAAGGCATCGAAACGCTGCAACAAATCAGGTTCCTGTCCCGCAACGGATGCCACAGGATGCAGGGCTATTATATATCCCGCCCTTTGCCCGGTGACAGTCTCGAAGACTTCCTCGAGGATTATAAAATGAACATGGCCATGAACGCGGCAATCACTGACAATCACACCACCGTGCAGCCGCTCAAGACAGGTTGAACGGGGCAACAGGCAAGCCGGAAATCAGACCGCCGACAGCCTGTTGTCCAGAGTTTCCGCGACACGCAGATAACTGGAAAACGGCTTTGCCTCAGCTTTCGGTCCGAATTCATCACCAAAGCTCTTTTTCGCAACGGCGACACCTGCGACCCCGAACCGGCTTCTGATCATATCTTCAAGCCAGTGAGCATGCTGTGCCACCCGTTTGGCACTCAGCCGGCCCTCTGCATTCAGAAATGCCATATGGCTTTCCACTGCTGCCACCAGATCTATAATTCCTTCTCCGGTCTGAGCCGAACTCACGCAGACAGGCACTTTCCAGTCGCTTTGGTCGAACCGCGTCAAGGACAAGGCACCCGAGACATCGGATGAAGCACGCCGGGCCGCGGCGCCCACATCAGCTTTGGTAACAACCACGATATCTGGCAGCTCCATGATCCCGGCCTTCATGAACTGCAGACTGTCACCTGATCCCGGTTGAATGCACAGCACCAGCGTGTCGCAAGCATGGACCAAATCGCCTTCCGACTGGCCGATACCAACCGATTCCACAATCACCCTGTCAACAACCGCACGCAGAAGCGCAATCGCAGCAATTGCCTGGTCGGACAGTCCGCCGAGGCGATTGCGCGCAGCCATGGACCTGACAAACACTCCGGCATCCTCCGGGTCGGTTTGCAAGCGGGTGCGATCCCCCAGAAGGGCGCCGCCGGAGATCTGAGAGGAGGGATCTATGGCAAGGACAGCAACGCTTTTACCTGCCTGCCTGAAATTGCGGATCAGAGAATCTGTCAGCGTGGACTTGCCGACGCCCGGAGGGCCCGTGAGGCCAAGAACATGGCCATGGTCGTCGCGGCAGGCCTCATCGAGAAACCCAGCAATCCTCGCATCATCCGGGGAGGTCTCCAGACGTGTGAGCAGGCGCGACAGAGCACGCTTGTTTCCGGTCCGGAGCTCTTGGAGGCTGGGGAGCGGCGTGGTCACGCCCTCCCCGTTCTCCATATTCTCCGAACCGCAGGGCTTCAAGATCTAGCCCTTTACAGCGAGTGCCGACTGCGCCGCCGCCAGCCGCGCAATCGGGACCCGGAATGGCGAACAGGAAACGTAGTCGAGACCGACACTTTCGCAGAACCCGATCGAGGCAGGATCACCACCATGTTCACCGCAGATGCCGAGCTTGATATCTGGCCGGGTCGAGCGGCCACGCTCGGCCCCGATTTTGACCAGCTCACCAACACCGTCCTGGTCCAGGGAGACAAAAGGATCCTGTTCGATCAAACCCTTCGCCTGATAGGTTCCGAGGAAGGAAGCTGCATCATCGCGTGAAATACCGAAGGTGGTTTGGGTCAGGTCGTTGGTGCCGAAAGAGAAAAACTCAGCAGACTTGGCGATTTCGGCAGCCTGAAGCGCAGCGCGCGGCAACTCCACCATGGTGCCAATCTGATAAGTGAGTGCGACTCCAGTCTCCTTCTGAACAGCCTCTGCGGTCTTGACGATACTGGCCCGAACCAGATCAAGCTCCGCCTTGAGACCAACCAGAGGCACCATGATTTCCGGCACCACATGATCGCCAGTTGCCTTGCCGGCTTCCACCGCAGCTTCAAAAATCGCACGGGCCTGCATTTCTGCGATTTCCGGATAAGAGACAAGCAAGCGGCATCCCCGATGCCCAAGCATTGGATTGAACTCGTTGAGAGACAGGGCGCGGTCGCGCAGCTTGTCCGCATCGACGCCCATCGCTTTGGCGACCTCAGCCAGCTCTTCGTCGCTGTGCGGCAAAAATTCATGCAACGGCGGATCGAGCAGGCGAATGGTGACTGGCAGGCCTTTCATGATTTCGAACAGCTCGGTGAAATCATTACGCTGCATCGGCAGCAGTTTTGCCAAAGCTGCCCTGCGCCCCTCTTCCGTCTCCGCCAGGATCATTTCACGGACCGCAACGATACGCTCACCTTCGAAGAACATGTGCTCGGTCCGGCACAACCCGATCCCTTCCGCACCGAATTCACGGGCAACCTTGGCGTCCGCTGGTGTTTCCGCATTTGTGCGCACCTTCATCCGGCGCACCTTGTCGGCCCAGCCCATCAGGACACCAAAATCGCCGGAGAGCACCGGCTGCAGCATATTCACCTCTCCGGAGAGAACCTGGCCGGTTGCGCCATCGATGGTAATAATATCGCCCTTGTTCAAGGTGCGTCCGCTCGCCGAAATCGTGCCTTTCCGATAGTCGATCCGGACCATCCCCGCACCAGAGACACATGGCTTGCCCATGCCGCGCGCCACCACGGCAGCGTGAGACGTCATACCGCCGCGGCTGGTCAAAATGCCTTCGGCCGCATGCATTCCATGAATGTCTTCCGGGCTGGTCTCGACACGAACCAGAATGACCTTCCGGCCTGCTGCCTTGGCTTCCTCTGCCTCATCTGAGGTAAAGACGATGGCGCCGCAAGCAGCACCGGGAGATGCCGGCAAACCGGTCGCGATGATATCCCTCTTCGCATCGGGATCGATGGTCGGATGCAGCAGCTGATCCAATGCGGCCGGTTCGACCCGCATCACAGCTTCTTCTTCAGTCAGTAGCTTTTCTTCAGCCATATCGACGGCAATTTTCAGGGCAGCCTTGGCCGTACGCTTGCCCGCACGGGTCTGCAACATCCAGAGTTTACCCTTTTCAATGGTGAACTCCAGATCCTGCATGTCGTGGTAATGGGCCTCAAGCCGGTCGCAGATTTCCTGAAACTCGTTGAAGCACTCAGGCATCAGCTTTTCCAACGACGGTTTCGTGGACCCTGCCTCCAGGCGCGCCTTCTCGGTAATGTCCTGCGGCGTACGGATACCGGCCACGACGTCTTCACCCTGTGCATTCACCAGGAATTCGCCGTAGAGGGCCTTTTCACCAGTCGACGGGTTGCGGGTGAAAGCAACGCCTGTAGCAGAGGTTTCACCCATATTGCCAAAGACCATCGCCTGAATGTTGACCGCGGTTCCCCAGGTCGCAGGAATGTCCTGCAAACGGCGGTAGGTCTGGGCACGTGCGGTCATCCAGGATCCGAACACGGCACCAATGGCACCCCACAGCTGCTCCTCCGGATCCTGCGGGAAGGGTGTCCCGAGTTCCCGCTCAACAAGATCCTTGAATTTCTCGATGATCACGACCCAGTCGTCAGCAGATATCTCTGTATCAAGCGACAGCTCATTGGCCGCCTTGTGGTCTTCCAGAACCTCCTCGAATTCATGATGATCCAGTCCAAGGACCACATCCGAGTACATCTGAATGAAACGGCGGTAACTGTCGTAGGCAAAGCGCATGTCGCCAGCATCTTTACCAATTGCCGCGACCGTCTTGTCATTCAGCCCAAGGTTCAAGACGGTATCCATCATACCCGGCATGGACACGCGCGCGCCGGATCTCACCGAAAGAAGGAGCGGTGTCTTCTCGTCGCCGAAAACGCGTCCGGTAATTTTACCAACGGCCGCCAGCGCGGTCTGAACTTCCGCGCGCAAATCGTCCGGATAGGATGTTTCGTGATCGTAATACCAGGTGCAGACTTCGGTAGTGATCGTGAAACCGGGAGGGACAGGCAGGCCAAGGTTGCTCATCTCGGCAAGATTTGCCCCTTTGCCACCGAGCAAATTTTTCATATCCGCCGCGCCATCAGCGCTGCCATTGCCGAAACTGAAGACCCATTTGCTCATTGATCATCTCCGTCTTGATCATTTTATGGCGCTTAGCCGCTGCACCTGGCCTTGTGCGCTGCACATACCTGCTATGGCCTGAGTAAGGACTCAAGTTATTTTTTCGGCTAAGTCCTGCGGAGAAGCTGCCCTGCGGCTAGCATCTGAAGGAACTGCGCGCATTGAATGGATTTAAATCAACCAACAACTCTTTCCTCCCTTTTCCTTGCCGCGCGGCCTTAAAGAGGCCATTGTCGCAAGAGAAATATGACCGCGTCGTCAAACTGCGACGGACGGATGCGAGGTGACATGACAATTCTAACCAGCGCAATGTTCAAGGCCTCACCGGCCAAAACCCGGTTGAAACGCCTTGCGCTGATGAGTGCGGCCACTTGTATTGCCGTACAGGCACAATTTGCCGGACCCGCTTTTGCTGATACGAACAGCGGCGAAACGCCGCATTTCGGAACACCCCTGGATCTGCCGATAACGCTGTCCGGCAGCTATCTGGCAGGGCGGCTCGCCGGTTTGGAGAATGATTTTTCCTCTGCCGCAGCGTTTTTTCAGGAAACACTCGTCACAGATCCAGACAATGCCATGCTTCTGGAACGGACTTTTGTCCTGAAGCTGGCCAATGGTGACTTTGTCGAAGCCGTAAATTACGCTGAGGAGCTTGATTACCTTGGCGTGAAAAATTTCCTCGCCAGCCTGGTTCGCGGTGCGGACGCCGTTTTGCTTGGCAACTACGACGAAGCCATTGATCTGTTTGCCCCAACCGGCGCAGGTCCCTTGGCGGAACTTTCAGTTGACATATCGCGTGCCTGGGCGCTTCAGGGCGCGGGAAAAACGGATCAGGCGCTGAATGTCATCAAAGACTTGCACGGGCCGGACTGGTTCGAGGTGTTCAAGGCAACTCACCAGGCCCTGATATCCTATGTGGCTGGCCGCAACGAGCAGGCCCTTGAGCTCATTGAAAAGGCCTATAAGGAAGACCGTGGCGCAATTCGGGTCATTGATGCCTATGCGCGCATTCTGGCGGCAAACGGCCGTCAGGGCGAAGCACTCAAGGTTCTTGCCGAATACGACCGTCTCCTGCGTGGTCACCCGCTTCTGGAGCAGACACGCAAGCAAATAGAGTCCGGGCAGATATTGCCTCCCCTGGTCGCTTCCCCGGCGGAAGGTATTTCCGAGGTTCTTTATGGCCTGGGGTCGGCAATCGGCCGGGACGGTGCAGAAGAGCTGTCGACTGCCTACCTGCAGCTCGCCCTGAAACTCGACCCCAATGCCGAGTTCGCAGCTGTGGCTCTTGGGGGCATGTTCGAACGCATGGGCCAGCCCGGGCGAGCCATAGAAATCCTCAAAAAAGTGCCAGCGGATTCGCCTCTCAAGCGGGATGCGGAAATCCAGATCGGACTGAATTACAACACCCTCGACCGCGTTGACGATGCCCGCAGTCATCTGGCGGCGTTGATTAAGGCCAACCCATCGGAACTGGAGGCCATCGTCTCCCTCGGCAATGTTCTTCGTACACACAAGCTGTTCGAAGAAGCCGAGAAGACATATACGACCGGTATCGACACGATCGCGGATGTCTCGCAAGAACATTGGCTGCTGTTTTATTTCCGCGGCATCTGCCGGGAGCGCCTCAACGAATGGGAAGGCGCAGAAGCTGACTTCCGCAAGGCATTGGAACTCTTCCCGGATCAACCGCTGGCCTTGAACTATCTCGGCTATTCCCTCGTCGATCAGGGGCTGAAACTCGACGAGGCGCTTGGCATGATCAAGAAGGCTGTCGAGCTGCGGCCAACGGACGGCTACATCGTCGACAGCCTCGGCTGGGTATTCTACAGGCTTGGCCGTTACGACGAAGCTGTCGTTCAGCTCGAGCGGGCTATTGAGCTGCGGCCATCGGACCCGGTCATCAATGATCACCTGGGCGATGCCTATTGGAGAGTCGGCCGCCGAAACGAAGCTGGTTTCCAGTGGAACCATGCCCGGGATCTAGGTCCGGATGAAGAAGAACTGCCGAAAATCCTCAACAAGATTGAAAACGGCTTGCCGGACACTCCGTTGACCGACGAGGCGAAGGCCAAAAGCTCTCAAAACGGCGGCTAGTTCAACGTGGCGCCAGAGCCTCGATCGCAACAAGGCATATGCGAATTGGCCCGTGCCAAGGTCAATCTCGCGCTGCACATCACGGGACAGCGCGAGGACGGCTATCATCTGCTCGACTCTCTCGTGGTGTTTCCAGCGATTGGCGACCGGCTGATGATATTGCAGGCGGAAGAGCCCGGTTTGCAGCTGACCGGACCTTTCGCTAGCGATCTCTCCCCAACATCCGATGACAACCTCGTCCTTCAGGCGCTCAGGGCCTTCAGAAACGCATCTGGCAGCACGGCGCGGCTCCACGCATTGATGCTTGAGAAGAACCTGCCAGTTGCCTCGGGCATCGGTGGCGGATCGGCCGACGCCGCTGCGGCCCTCCGCCTCGCGC
>JBNKOQ010000058.1:0-13121 GCA_050294735.1 Roseibium sp.
GCTGGCGCGGATTTATGCCTATGGCAGAGGCCGGCAACTCGATCCGGTCGCCGCCGCAGGCTGGCATTATGTTTCCCGAGCCTTGGGTGTCTCCGACCTGCAACTTGACGGTTTTGTCGAAAGCCTGGATGACGAAACACGGCTCCAGGCCCGCAAGAAAGCCGAGCAATTCACCGCAACGCTGATACCGCCAGAAGAAGCTCCAGGGCAAAGTTCTCCGTAAGCGCGGTAACGCATTTCGCCTTTTTTCCTTGAAACCCTCCCCCAATTGTGTAGGACAGGCCGCACATTGGGTTCGCGCGGACCCGTTGCGTTTTGTCCTGCGCGCCCGCTTCCGTTTCACACAGTTAATGCAATCGGTCGTTCCATGAAAATCAACGGTAACGAAATCAAGCCCGGCAATGTCCTTCAGCATCAGGACACCCTTTGGGCCGTCGTAAAGACCCAGCATGTCAAGCCGGGCAAGGGCGGAGCCTTCGCTCAGGTCGAATTGAAGAACCTGATCGATGGCCGCAAGCTGAACGAACGCTTCCGTTCGGAAGACAAGGTCGAGCGCGTGCGGCTGGAGCAGAAAGACTTCCAGTATCTCTATACCCAGGATGATATGCTCATCTTCATGGATACGGAAACCTACGAACAGCTGGAATTGCAGGCCGATTTCGTTGGCGACCGCGCCGCCTTCCTGCAGGATGGCATGATGGTCACCGTTGAGCTGCATGAAGAACGCCCGATCGGCATCACACTGCCGCAGTTCGTCACGCTGCAAATCTCTGAAGCGGATGCGGTCGTCAAAGGCCAGACCCAGTCTTCATCCTACAAGCCGGCTTTGATGGAAAACGGTGTTCGTGTCATGGTACCGCCCTTCATCACTGCAGGCGAAAGCATCATCGTTGACACGGGTTCTCTGGAATACGTGAAGCGCGCCGACTAATCTCCACTTCCCTGTTTTGACCCGGCTCGGCTTGCTCAACGCAAGTCGCGCCCAAGAACCGACGGCACGAAAAAATGGCCCGCACAGCAATCCTCAATGTCATGGTTCAGGCCGCGATGAAGGCAGGACGCAGTCTCGTCCGCGACTTCGGCGAAGTCGAGAACCTGCAAGTCTCCCGCAAAGGACCCGGTGACTTCGTCTCCGCCGCCGACCGCAAGGCGGAGGAGATCATCAAGGCCGAGCTCACCAAGGCCCGGCCCCAGTATGGTCTTATCATGGAAGAAAGCGGCGTCGTCGAAGGAACGGATGGCCAGCATTGCTGGCACGTGGATCCTCTTGATGGCACCACCAATTTCCTGCACGGAATTCCGATTTTTGCGACCTCCATTGCGCTGGAACGTCAGGGCCAGATCGTTGCCGGCGTCATCTACAATCCGGTCATGGATGAACTCTACACGGCAGAACGCGGCCGTGGTGCGTTTCTCAATGACAGACGCCTGCGCGTCGCGGGTCGGACCGAACTGCCGGATATGGTGTTCGGAACAGGGCTTCCCTTCATCGGCAAGGGCGACCATGGACGGGCTCTCAAGGAACTGCGTTATGTCATGCCGGAAGTCGCCGGCGTCCGCCGCTGCGGGGCAGCCGCCCTGGACCTGGCCTGGACAGCTTCCGGCCGCCTCGACGGCTATTGGGAACACAGCCTCAATTCCTGGGACATCGCAGCCGGCCTGCTGATGGTCCGCGAGGCAGGCGGTTACGTTTCCGATATCAACGGCAAAGACAAGGCGCTGGAAACCGGCGATGTGGTTGTCGGCAACGAATTCGCCCACAAGCATATCCTGAGGCTTTTGAAGCAGGCAAACAGCTAGCATCTCCTTTACGAGATTGCGGGAAACCGCGGCCTTCCCGGACCGGACAAGCGGCCCGGGAAGCAGGAGCTGATGCCGTTCTTGTTGGTTAACTTGCGATTAACGGTTTCCAACCTTTGGGAAATCACGCTATCAATCTTGCCAGGTTCAACAGGCGATTGATTGGCAACTCATGGCAAGAGACTACGACCCCTACAGTCTGTCCAGCCCGAAGGCATATCTTTCATTCATGATCATCTTCCTGGTGATCGTGGCCTTCCTAGCCTTCATTCTCTACCGGCAGATTTCCACCGCCTTCATGAGCAACCCGGGTCTGAACGGCCTGATTGTCATGGTTGGATTCTTCGGAATTCTGCTATTGTTCGGCCGCGTGATCCGGCTGTTTCCCGAGATATCCTGGGTTAACAGCTTCCGGATCGGTGATCCCGGCCTGGATACCCGACCGCCGGTCCTGCTGGCTCCCATGGCCACGCTGCTCGGCAACAAGGTCGGCGAAATGGCGCTGACGCCGTCAACAGCGCGCTCAATCCTTGATTCGATCGGCATGCGCCTGGAGGAATCACGGGAAATTTCACGCTATCTGACCGGTCTTCTCGTGTTTCTTGGCCTTCTCGGAACATTTTGGGGGCTGCTTCAAACGGTCAGCGCAGTCGGCGCAACCATTCAGTCCCTGAACGTGGGCTCGGGCGATGCCAATGTGATTTTCGAGGATCTCAAAGCGGGATTGGAAGCGCCCCTTTCCGGAATGGGAACGGCATTCTCCTCGTCCCTGTTCGGCCTCACGGGCTCCCTTGTTCTCGGTTTTCTGGACCTTCAGGCAGGTCAGGCCCAGAACCGGTTTTACACCGAACTGGAAGACTGGCTCTCGACAGTGACCGATATCGAACCTGAAGAGGGGCCGTTACAGGCTGCCCCATCGACCAACACCGAGCAAATACAGGCCTCGATTGCACAACTGCAGAAGACGGTCGAGGAAGGCGGCAGCAAGAACGCATCCCGCGCCATGTCCAATCTTGCCGAAGGCATTCAGGGGCTGGTCAAGCATGTGCGCTCCGAACAGCAGATGATGCGCGACTGGGCCGAAAGCCAGAGCGAGCAACAAAAACGCATCGAAGGGCTGTTGTCTTCCATCTCATCAGCCTTCGACCGGGCGAAGGATTGATCCATGGGCAGCCTGCGCTCCCGCCGCCGCGCCCAGAGCACTGACTACTGGCCCGGCTTTGTCGATGCGATGGCGACATTGCTGCTCGTCATCATCTTCATGCTTTCGATTTTCATGCTGGCCCAGTTCTTTCTAAGCCAGCAGCTGTCGGGCCGGGACACTGTCCTCAATCGGCTGAACGCCCAGATCAGCGAGTTGACCGAACTTCTGGCGCTGGAGCGTGCCAATTCCGGCGACCTCGAAGATACGATTACAGGACTGCAGGCCAGCCTGGGCGAAGCAACATCGGAGCGTGACCGGCTGCTCGGGCTTCTGGATTCGCAATCCGGCGACGCAGAGGCCGCTGGCGGGAGAGCCGCACGGCTCGAGAACCTGCTCGACGACGAAAAACAGATCTCTCAGCGGGCCCTTGCCCAGGTTGAACTGCTCAATCAACAGATCTCGGCATTGCGCCGGCAGATCGCTGCGGCAAACGCCGCTCTGGAGGCAGCAGAGGCCAAGGAGAGCGAAAGCCAGACCAAGATTGCCAGCCTCGGCCGCCGCCTGAACGCAGCCCTCGTGCAGCGGGTTCAGGAACTTTCCAGATACCGCTCTGATTTCTTCGGCAGATTGCGTGAAATTCTTTCCCAGCGTTCGGATATCCGGGTGGTCGGTGACCGTTTCATCTTCCAGTCAGAGGTTCTGTTTTCGTCCGGCTCGGAAGAGGTGAACCCTGCCGGAAAGGTCGAACTCGACAAGCTTGCAGAGGCCATACAGGAACTCAGCTTGCAAATACCGGATGAAATCAGCTGGGTGCTCCGCGTCGATGGTCACACGGATGCCCGTCCCTTGTCCGGAAGCGGCCGTTTGCGCAACAACTGGGAACTGTCCGCAGCCCGCGCCATTTCCGTTGTCCGCTACCTGATCGAAAAGGGTGTCGATCCGAAGCGGCTTGTCGCCGCCGGATTCGGGGAGTTTCAACCGCTCGAAGAGGGCGACAGCCCTGAGGCACTCGCCCGGAACAGGCGTATTGAGCTCAAGCTCACAGAACGCTGAAACGCGGTGCTCGTAGATTCATCAAAAAAGGGTGCCCGTCAGGCCTGATACCACCCTGACGCCAAGAAAAAGGGCCACCGCATAAGCGGTAGCCCTTCCCCAAACAATGACATACGGACGGATCCGCTTAGTCTTCGTCTTCAACCGGATTATTCTCTTTCAAAGAGTTCAGTTTCGCGAAGACCGCATCGGCGTCGATTTCTTCCTCGACCTCACGCTGGATCGGCTTGCTGAACGCAGCTGCCAGTGCCTCTTCGCTGGTTGTCTCGTCCACAGGCATCAAGGTCTCGACTTCGCCTTCCGGACGCGGCGGCAGATTCTTGGAAGCCTTCTCGACTTCAATATCGAGTTCCAGCTGGCTGCAGAGGCTGAGCGTCACCGGATCAGACGGCGTCAGGTTGGCTGAATTCCAGTGAGTCCGGTCGCGAATCGCTGCGATGGTCGGCTTGGTTGTGCCCACCAGACGGATGATCTGAGCATCCTTAAGCTCAGGATGATTGCGAACCAGCCACAAAATCGCATTGGGACGGTCCTGACGGCGGGATACCGGCGTGTAGCGCGGACCCTTCCGCTTGGATTCGGGGACGACAACCTTGGACCCCTGAAGCGTCAGGACGTAATTCGGATCGTTCTGGGCCTTTTCCAGCTCTTCCCTGCCCAACTGGCCGGTCAGCACAGGATCCAGTCCCTTGATGCCTTGCGCAGCTTCTCCGTCTGCGATGGCCTTTACTTCCAAGGGATGCAGCTTGCAGAAATTCGCAATCTGCGTGAAGCTCAATGCGGTGTTGTCGACAAGCCAGACGGCGGTTGCCTTGGGCATCAGCGGCGTGTTCGCCATCGGTCATATTCCTCCTGTGGGCTTCCTCACCCGGCGAGGTGAAAAAGCGAAGATCCATTCAAGATTAATGGGAGATGTCGCGAATATAATGTGTTCGCCGCCTAAACGCAAACAATCCCCGCATTTCCTTCGAAACTCTCCCGTGCAGTCCTGATAGGTCGCTTGCGAAGACAGGCCAGCATCAACTGGCCAAAGCCCCCGGAACCTCGCCGCGCCTTGATTTCACGGTCTAATTGACCGTCAGAACGATTTTGCCGATGTGCCCCGAACTCTCCATCCGCCGGTGAGCATCAGCGGCCTTGAGAAGGGGAAAAGTCGAGTCCATCACGGGTTTGATCCGTCCTGAAGACAGCAGAGGCCAGACCTGTTCCTTCAAAGCGGTCGCAATCGCGGCCTTGAAGGCCGTATCCCTGGGCCGCAGCGTCGAGCCGGTATGAATCAGGCGTTTCATCATCAGGCGGGAGAAATTGACCTCCGTGGCCACCCCGTTGAGGGTTGCGATCTGGCAAATCCGGCCTTCAACAGCAGCCACCTTCCAGTTTTTCTCGACGTAGTCACCACCAACCATATCGAGAATCACGTGTATGCCTTCTTTCCCCGTGGCCTCCAGATAGGCTTCGACAAAATCGACCTTGTTGTAATTGATGGCATGATCCGCTCCGATGGCCTTCACGGCCTCAACCTTTTCGTCAGACCCGACCGTCGTGAACACCTCCGCGCCAAATGCCTTCGCAAGCTGGATCGCTGTTGTGCCAATTCCGGACGTCCCGCCATGAACCAGAAAGCGCTCTCCTGCTTTCAGGCCAACCCGGTCGAAAACATTGCTCCAGACCGTGAAGAGCGTTTCCGGCAGTGCGGCCGCCTCCACCATCGACAAGCCATCGGGGACGGCAAGAGCGTGCGATTGATGGACCTTGCAATATTCTGCATAGCCCCCACCCGGAACCAGGGCTGTCACCCTGTCACCCAGAGCATGAATTCCTGCCTCTGAGCCCATCGACACAACAGTTCCACTGACCTCGAGCCCCGGCAGGTCCGATGCGTCCTTTGGTGGCGGATAAGCGCCCATTCTCTGCAGCACATCGGGGCGGTTCACGCCAGCGGCTTCCACCTTGATCAGAATCTCGTCCCCCAGGGGAACCGGAAGGTAACGCTCCTCGGCGGCAAGGACATCGGGCCCGCCAGGAGCAGAAATTGCCATCACGGTCATTTTTTCCGGTAGTTCGGTCATCGGTTTTCCCTCGGTCGCAATGCTTTGTCCCCCATGATCTAGCCCGCATCAAAGATGCTGACAATTCCACAGGAAGGCGATAGCGTTTTTGTCATCCCGTATTTGATGTGGTGAAAAACGGAGGCAGCAACAGTGGACGACGATCTCCCAGGCATGAAAACAGCCAGTGCGAAATCTGTCATTGTGGGTGAGGATCTCAGTACTATTTCGGAACAAGATCTCAAAGAGCGGATTGTAGCATTGGAACGTGAGATAACTCGCACACAAGAGACACTTGCGCAGAGAGGTAATACTCGCAATGCCGCAGACGCGTTATTCAGAAAGGATCCTAGTTAATTCTAGCACTACAAGTTCAACAAGAGACAAATTGACCAATTTTGGCACACAATATTACCTACAATTTTAATCGTTTACTCGTTATTAAGCTTTCTAAGCGATAACCATATTCATCCAGTCATCTGGATCTTGAGTGGCTCCTGTCCACTCTGTTTGACGCCTCCCTGTTAAAAGACTTCGAGCCGCATCTTTGCGGCTCTTTTTTTTGGTCCCGGCAAACGTTATGCTGTCCCAGATGACGTTCGGACGTCGCTGCTGATCCGGTTGGCACGCAGGTTGCAAATCATCACATCAAGGCGCTGCATCGTCCCGCCGTGGCACACATCCAATCAGCATGTCTCATGCAGGTGGTCACGACCGGGAAGGTACCTGCGGCAATCGAACGACAAGTAGCAAAGGCGTATGTACCATGACGGATGACAAGACCAACCGGACCGGAGCACCCGAAACGGTACATTTCGCCCCCCGGCTCGCGACTTCCGATACTTTCCTGTCATTGTTTCAGGAAGGCATGGCGCTGGTTGAAGAAACAGCCGTTTATCTGGATGGAAACGGACGGGAAGAAGCCAAGCTCCTGGAACGCCCGGCATCCCTTGCTTACGCAACCGAGTCGATGCGGCTTACCACCAGGTTGATGCAACTGGCCTCCTGGCTGCTGCTGCAGCGGGCAGTGAACGAAGGCGAGATGTCAAAGGAGCAGGCTGGTTCGGAAAAGAACAAGGTGCGCCTGGACAAGCTCAGCAGCGCAACGAACGGCCCCGCCTGGTCGGATCTTCCCGAGGGCCTCAAGGAACTGATCAACCGGTCTATCCGGCTGCAGGAGCGCGTGGTTCACCTCGATCAGATGCTTTACCAGGAGGACAGGGCTCAGGCTGAGGCCGATGGTAATCCAGTTGCCGCCCAGCTGACCCAGCTTCAGGCGGCCTTCGGCCAGGCTGGCTAACAGCTTTTCAAATTGACAGCTTCTTCTTAAGCCGCCTTTGGGCGGCTTCTTTTTTGTCTGCGATCATCACATCAGAAACGAAAAAACCCGGCCGAAGCCGGGTCTTTAAAACAGTCACACAAGGTCTTGGGACGCTTACGAGCCCAAGAAGCCTGCGAACTTGTTCTTGAAGCGCGATACACGGCCGCCACGGTCCATGATCTGACGATCGCCGCCGGTCCATGCCGGATGAGACGTCGGATCGATATCGAGAGTCAGTGTATCGCCTTCCGCACCGTATGTGGAGCGAGTGTTGAATTCAGTACCATCGGTCATGACAACCTTGATGGTGTGGTAATCGGGATGAATATCCGCTTTCATGGCCGGTCCTTTCCTGCACTCAAAGATTATTCGCCAAGCGAATTCCGTCAAAGCGTGCAAACGAAACAAAGGGCCGCCAATCTGTGTCCAGACGCAGCCCAGGAAACATGGATTGGGGCTATACCCCATGCAGCAGCACGAGACAAGGGGTCTATGCGATTCCAGTGCAGCAATTTAATCCTTGGTTTTTTCCCGCCGATCCCCCAAGTCTACCCCGGAGACAAAGACTTACATTTCAAAGCCGTTTGGGACGCAGATCATTGGAAGCTCGCGACGACGAACAAGGCAAGCCAACTCAGGCAAAGAAAAAGCCATTACGCCCGCTCATACGGCTGGTTCCCTACCTTGGCCGTTACCGGGGAATGGTTGCCGGAGCTCTGACAGCATTGGTTTCTGCAGCCGTCTTTACACTCGTGTTGCCCACGGCCGTCCGGCACATGATCGACCGCGGTTTCGGCGGCAGCAATCCCGAACTCGTCAACAGTTACTTCCTGCTCCTGCTTGGTGTGGTTGCCGCGCTGGCACTGGCAAGCGCCATTCGGTATTACCTCGTCATGTGGATTGGCGAGCGTGTGGTCGCCGACGTGCGCAGCGACGTCTTTGCCCATATGACCAACCTGAGCCCCGCGTTCTATGACCGCTCGAAATCTGGGGAGATCCTGTCGCGATTGACCGCCGACACCACACAGATCAAATCCGCGTTCGGCGCCAGCGCGTCGCTGGCAATGCGGAATTTCGTTCTGTTCATCGGCGCTGTGGTCATGATGCTGGTTACCAGCCCGCGGCTGTCGGTCATCGTGCTTGCCGCCATTCCCCTCATTCTTCTACCTTTGATCGCCTTCGGGCGAAGAGTGAGAAAGCGGTCCCGGTTTGCCCAGGATACCCTGGCCGATGCAGCCGCCTATGCAGGTGAAATGCTGGGCAACATCCGCAGCCTGCAGGCATTCACGCATGAGCAGCATGCCGCCCGGCGCTTTGGCTCGGCAGCTGAAGCTGCCTTTACGACGGCCCGCCAGGCCACTCGCTCCCGCGCGGTTCTGACCTTTTTTGCCATCTTCATCATCGGCACCAGTATCGTTGCCGTGCTCTGGATCGGGGCAAATAACGTTCTCTCAGGAACCATGTCCGGCGGTGAGCTCAGCCAGTTCCTGCTTTATTCGATACTTGCGGCAAGCTCCCTCGCCGGATTGTCCGAGGTTTGGGGCGAGCTCTCTCTTGCAGCAGGGGCTGCCGAGCGGTTGAGCGAGCTCCTGGACATCAAGCCGCAAATCGCCCCGCCCAGCCATCCTGCTGCAATACCGGACGCGGACAGGATCCGGATTGCATTTGAAGCAACCTCTTTTGCCTACGAGGCGGCTGAAAGTGCGCCCGTTCTTCATGATGTTTCGCTCACAATAGAACCGGGCGAGACTGTCGCCGTTGTCGGTCCTTCGGGCGCGGGGAAATCGACCCTCTTTCATTTGCTGATGCGATTCTACGACCCCTCCAGTGGCCGCGTTTGTCTCAACGGGACCGACCTTAGAGATCTGGATCCCAGGCTACTGCGCCAGCATATGGCTCTGGTGCCTCAGGACGCCGCCATTTTCGCGGCCAGCATTTCGGAGAACATCGCCTATGGAAAGCCCGGCGCATCCGCTTCGGAAATAGAGGCCGCGGCCCGGGCGGCTTCCGCGCATGACTTCATCTGCGCAATGGAGGACGGCTACGCGACCCCTGTCGGCGAACGCGGGGTGACCCTGTCCGGCGGACAGAAACAGCGCATAGCCATTGCCAGGGCCATTTTAAAGAATGCACCGGTTCTGCTCCTCGATGAGGCGACGAGTGCTCTTGATTCGAAAAGCGAGCACCTGGTTCAAGCCTCGCTGGACCGGCTCATGCAGGGGCGGACCACACTGGTGATCGCCCATCGGCTTGCGACCGTCTTGAAAGCGAACCGCATAGCGGTCATGGAGGCCGGCCGCATCGTGGAAATCGGCACACATGCCGAATTGGTTGAGCGCAATGGTCTCTATGCAAAACTGGCCCAGCTGCAATTCAATGCAGGGGCCAGTCACACATCCGAACCGGCCAGCCTGGAAAAGCCAGCCGGGACAGAGGATCAATCGGCGTCAGGGACCGCAACCGTATAGTTTAGCGGCATACGCCCGCCATCGGCATAGATTGTTTGCCCCGTGACGTAACTGGAATCAGGAGATGCCAGAAACGCTGCGACACCGGCAATCTCAGAAGGTTCTCCCACGCGCTCCATCGGCGTGCGTGACAAAATCCTGTTCCGTGCAGCCGGGTCATCATTCACTGACGCCAGCATCTCCGTCATGATGGAACCAGGGCCGATCGCATTGACCCGGATACCATGCGGCGCAAGAGCAAGCGCTGTGGTTTTGGTCAACTGCGAGATGCCGCCCTTGGAGACGCAGTAAGGAATCTGACTGGGAATCGCCAGAACAGCGTTGACGGATGACATGTTGATGATCGTTCCCGGCTGCCCGCCGTTTTGAACCTTTTCCACCATGTGACGCGCGACGGCCTGACTGCACAGGAACGTGCCCTTCAGGTTGACCGAAAGGACGCGGTCGAAATCATCCTCTTCAAGTTCAAGGAAGTCCGCTCCAACAACAATACCCGCGTTGTTCACAAGGATGTCGACATCGCCATAGGCGTTGATCGTCTCGGCAACAAGGTTCCGAACGTCAAGCCGTTCGGCAACATTGCAGTGGATGTAGGTCACGTCGCCGATCTTGCTCAGATCATCAACAGCGGACTGACCTGCCTGATCATCAACATCGGCGATAACGACCTTGGCACCATCCGTTACGAAACGCTTGGCAACGGCATAGCCGATACCACGGGCGGCGCCTGTGATGATGGCAACCTTATTCTCAAGGGACACTGAAAACCTCTTGGCCTTTTTGAAAAGAAATCGGGCCGCCTTAGCGGCGCCCCGAACCATAAGAGTATGTTTTCCTGCTGTCGATGGGATTTTCCCGGATCAGCTGGAAACACCAATGCCATGAGCCTCCAATGCCTCGGAGATCTCCTCAAGAATCGCAGGGTCATCAATGGTTGCCGGCATCTTATAGGGTTCCTGATCCGCAATCTGGCGCATGGTCGCGCGCAGGATCTTGCCGGATCGGGTTTTGGGCAACCTGTCGACCGTTACGGCTATTTTGAACGCGGCAACCGGACCGATCTTCTCCCGGACCAGCTTGACCAACTCTTTCTCGATCTCGTCGTAGGACCGGTCGACACCGGCTTTCAGAACCACGAAACCGCAAGGCAGTTGCCCTTTCAGCTTGTCGGCGATTCCGATCACCGCGCATTCAGCTACATCCGGATGAGTGGCAAGAACTTCTTCCATTGCCCCCGTGGACAGCCGGTGCCCCGCCACATTGATGATATCATCCGTCCGCGACATGATCGACAGATACCCGTCACCATCAATAATGCCGGCATCAGACGTCTTGTAGTAGCCCGGAAACTCCGCCAGATAAGCATCAAAGAACCGCTTTTCCGCGTTCCACAACGTCGGCAGACATCCCGGGGGCAGCGGCAGTTTGACGACAATGTTGCCCAAAGTATCGGGCGGGAGAGGATGCCCCGCGTCATCGAGGATCTGCACATCGTATCCCGGCATCGGCACCGTTGGGGATCCTGGTTTGACCGGAAGACGGCCAAGACCGAGCGGATTGCCGACGATGCACCAGCCGGTTTCTGTCTGCCACCAATGATCCACAATGGGAACTTGCAGCTGATCGGCCGCCCAATTGACCGTTTCGGGATCGGCCCGCTCGCCTGCCAGAAACAAGGAGCGGAATTGCGACAGGTCGTACTCGCGGATCAGTTTGCCTTCCGGATCCTCCTTCCGGATCGCCCGAAAAGCCGTCGGCGCGGTAAACATTGACACAACCGAGTGCTCGGAAATAACCCGCCAAAATACACCAGCATCTGGCGTTCCGACCGGTTTCCCCTCGAAAATCAGGGTTGTGCAGCCATGCAGAAGCGGCGCGTAAACAATGTAGGAGTGGCCCACGACCCAGCCAACGTCTGACGCGGCCCAGAACACTTCGCCTGGCTCGATGTCATAGAGATTCGACATCGTCCACTTCAAGGCCACCATGTGGCCGCCGTTATCCCGCACCACGCCTTTCGGCTGGCCCGTCGTCCCCGAGGTGTAAAGGATATAAAGCGGGTCAGTCGCTTTGACCGGCACACAATCAACCGTCCGCCCCTCGGCCTGCGCTTCGTCCATCAGCGCCCCAAGGTCATGGTCCCGGCCGCTGATCATGTCAGCTGTCTGCTGCTCCCGCTGAATTACAAAACAGCTTTCAGGTTTATGCCCCGCCTGCTCAATCGCCGCATCGATAAGCGGTTTATAAGCTATGACCCGGCCCGGCTCGATACCGCAAGAGGCGGCGATGATAGCCTTGGGCGTTGCATCGTCTATGCGGGTGGCCAGCTCATTGGCTGCAAAACCGCCGAAGACCACCGAGTGGATCGCACCCAGCCGGGCACAGGCCAGCATCGCCATTGCCGCTTCGGGGATCATGGGCATGTAAATGATAACCCGGTCGCCCTTTTCGACGCCGTTGTCCTGAAGCACTGCCGCCATCGCCTGAACGCGGTTCAGCAGCTCCTCGTAGGTGTAAACCGCCTTATTGCCGGTGATAGGGCTGTCGTAAATTAAGGCGGGTTGACCACGGCGGCCACGTTCCACATGGCGGTCAAGGCAATTGTAGCAAGTGTTGCACTCCCAATCCGGAAACCAGTGTCCGTACTGCCCCTCATCCGGAGTGAAAACCGTGTTACCCTGAACAGACCAATCGATCTCCGCGGCGGCCGTTTTCCAAAACCCGTTCGGATCGGCTTGCCAGGATTGATAGGTCTCGGCATAGCGGCTCGGCATTTTCATTCTCCTCCCACAGGCCACTGGCTTCCATAGCGTAGAGCCTTTCGGGAGAGAGTGCGGTATCACCCGTAGTCCTTGCAAGCCCCTGTTCGTAAGACATTCGAAGGGGCAGGGACTTTACGTAGATTTCATGGCGTGCTTGAGTGTGCGCCTTCAGAACTGGCCTTTCCGCCCCTAAACGGCTTTCATGCACCCAATTCTAGACCCATATTTTTATGCAGTGGCGATCCCTGCAGTCGTCCTTGCGGGCTTGTCGAAAGGCGGCTTTGGCGGGTCCATCGGCATGCTCGCCGTTCCCATGCTTGCGCTTGTGATCTCCCCGATCCAGGCCGCTGGCATCATGCTCCCCATTCTGGTCGCAATGGATATTGTGGGATTGATTGCCTACAGAGGACATGCTGACCGGCGCAGCCTCATGATACTATTGCCGGCCGCCGTCGCAGGCATCGGCCTTGGGTGGGCTACAGCCGCCATTGTCAACGAGGCCTTCGTCCGGCTTTTGGTCGGCGT
>JBNKOQ010000059.1:0-12906 GCA_050294735.1 Roseibium sp.
GGAGCTTTTCTGAAAGGCTTTGGGGCCGCCCTCTGCCAGAGCCGGCCCGCGGCGCAAGGGAGGAGCCGGGCGAAGACCGCCCGGCGCAAAGGCCCGCCTAGGCGACGGCCCGCGGGTCTGACTGGGTCAGTCCCTCGTAGAGCGTTGCCACCTGAACGGCCGCGTCCGCAGCCTCGCGGCCCTTCTTGACGAAATGGGCATGATAGAAGCCCTGATGCTCGTCGGACGGCTGGAAATGATGCGGTGTCAATGACACGGAGAGAACCGGCACGCCGGTCTTCAGCCCCGCGGTCATCAGGCCGTCGACAACGGATTGCGCCACAAAATCATGACGGTAAATCCCGCCATCGACCACACGGGCGGACGCGATGATTGCGTCATAGCCGCCCGTTCCGGCGAGCTTCTGCGCCAGCAGCGGCATTTCAAAGGCACCTGGCACATTGAACACCGCGACATCGGCATCCACCCCAAGTTCGGACAGTCTTTCCTGAAAACCGGCCAGTGTCTGGTCAACGATTTCCGAATGCCAGCTGGCCTTGATAAAAGCAAATTTCGGGGATTTCGTCATACGATCGGATCCTTTCCACACGACAGGATCCCAGAGCAAAACAAACACTTCGGCCAAACACCAAAACGTTCAATTCTCTTCCATCCGGACTGTGACCGTCGGCCCCGGAATTTCACCGGATCTGCTGACCCATCCCCTTAGGAATGGCGCTCGCGGGCTATCACCGCCGGTGGGGAATTTCACCCCGCCCTGAGAACATAAACGGGCTAGGCCACAGGCCAATAAATGTCAAACAACAACTTTGTCATGCCCGTTCCGGCAGGTTCTGAGGACCCGCGCTCAAAAAGGTTTCTCAGTGTGCAGCATCGGGATTGCGCGCTGTTCCTCGATCGCCTCCATGGCGAAATAGGATGTCACATTTTCCAATTCCACCTCGGCAATAAGGCGCTGGTAAATCCCGTCATAGCTTGCCATGTCCTGGGTAACGACCTTGATCAGATAGTCGTAATCCCCGCCAATCCGGTAAAAATCGACCACGTTCGGAATGGACGAGACGTGTTCGCGGAAGGTTGCCAGCCAGGTGGACGAGTGGTGCCGCGTCCGGATCATCATGATGACCACCAGCCCGGCTCCGAGCTTTTCCCGATTGAGGGTGACCGTGTGGTTTTTAATGGCCCCAGCCGTTTCCAGAGCCTTCAGGCGACGCCAGCAGGCATTTTGCGACAAACCGATCCTGTCCGCGAGTTCGCGCTGGGATTGGGCAGAGTCGCGTTGGAGCTCATCCAACAATTTGCAATCTATTCGATCTAATTTAATCATGTTTCTTGGGTCATACGATCTAATATTGGGTGATTTAGTGTTGATATAAGTGATGAATTCATCTCACTCGAATGTCAATAATATACGTATGAATACGACATCACACGCTTTCGGCATCCCAGCCACACAAGACTGTCAAAAGTCCGTTCTGGACGGCTTCCGCAACACCCTGCGCCAGCCGGGTCTTGTTGACGCCCTGCGCGATGGCCTGATCGGGGACAACGCAATTGTGCCCGGTCCTTATGGTAACAAGCCGCTTGTCTACGCCGACTATGTCGCCTCGGGGCGCGCCTTGTGCCAGGTCGAGGACTTCATCCGCGACGAGGTGCTTCCCTATTATGCCAATAGCCACACCCAGGCGTCCTATTGCGGCGCCTTTGTCACCCTGCTCAGAAACGAGATCCGTGCGGAAATAGCCCGGATTACCGGCGCTGGGGCCGGATATTCGGTCGTCTTCACCGGGTCTGGTTCAACCGCGGGGCTGAACCGCATTGTCATGCTGCTCGATATTCCCGGCATCATCGCCGCAGGCAAACGCGCCGTGGTCCTGATCGGCCCCTACGAACATCATTCCAACCTCCTGCCCTGGCGTGAAAGCGGAGCAGAGGTCATCGAGATCGCCGAAGACCTGCATGGCGGTCCTGACATGAGCGTTCTTGAAGCCCGCCTGCGGGAAAACAAGGATGCAGAACTCGTTGTCGGCGCCTTCGGTGCCGCCTCCAATGTCACGGGTATCCTGACGGACGATCAATCGGTCACCCGGCTTTTGAAAAAATACGGCGCCCTGGCAGTGTGGGATTACGGCTGTGCCGCCCCCTATATTCCGATGGGAATGGATCAGGATACGGATGCGCAAAAAGACGCAATCGTCTTTTCACCGCACAAGTTTCCAGGTGGCCCCGGCGGAACAGGCGTTATGATCGTGCGCGATGAAATCGCCCGCAGACAAACACCGACCCTGCCTGGCGGCGGCACCGTGTCCTTCGTCTCGCCATGGGACCACATCTATTCGACGAGCCTCGCTAACCGCGAGGAAGGAGGCACACCGAATGTTCTTGGCGATATCAGGGCCGGTCTCGCTCTCATGGTCAAGGATGCTCTGGACCAGGACTGGTTGCGCGAACGGCAGAGGGATCTGAGACAACGCGCCCTCACCGTTTGGAACGACAACCCGCAGCTGGAGCTTCTCGGCAACCTCAAGACCAGCGCCCTGCCCATTTTTTCATTCCGGGTGCGCGACGGAAAGGGCGGCCTCGTTCATCATCAGCTCTTCACCCGGATGCTGTCAGACATGTACGGCATCCAGGCGCGCGGAGGTTGCGCGTGTGCCGGATCTTATGCCCACGCCTTGCTGAACATTGACACTGCCGCCTCATCGCGCATTGTAAATGCATTGGAATCCGGCGAGGAAATGGAAAAACCGGGCTGGGTCCGGCTCAATCTCTCACCACTTATGCGCGATGAAAAGGTCGATTTCGTCATAAGGTCGGTAGATCGATTGGCCCGGGAGAGTGCATCCTTCGTCGACCACTACCTGCCGGACCCATATAACGGCCGATTCTCTCCCAAAACTTTTGACAAGGCTTTGCCCTAGATCATGTTCACCCCGCTACGTCATCGTATCTTCAGGTTGCTTTTCGCATCCCAGATCCTCTCCCTGACAGGAGTTGGGTTGATGACAGCGGGTTTGTCGCTCGTGGCATGGCGGATCGGCGGCGAAGCCCATACGGGGCCAATTCTCGGACTGTTTTTCGCTCTCAAAATGGTCGCTTACGTCGGCTTCTCCCCGCTGGCTCAAGCGTCCCTGGCAAGCGTGCCGCGCACGCCCGCGTTGATCGGCCTCGATTTGGTGCGGTTGCTTTTCATGCTGCCACTGGCCTTTGCCTCTTCCTGGTGGTCGATTGCCGGTCTTGCATTCCTCTTCTTTGCCGTCTCCTCTGCTTTTACACCGCTTTTTCAAGCGCTTATCCCGACAATCTTGCCTGAGGAAGAAACCTATACCCAGGCTCTCGCCCTATCCCGGCTTGCTTACACAATGGAAAGCCTGCTGACGCCTATCCTGGTTGGCGCGGCCCTGATGTTCATGTCTGCCGAATATCTCTTCACGCTCGCCGCGCTGGGCTTTGCCGGATCCGCAATCTGCATTTTCATCGCACGGGCACCAAGCGCTGCCGTGACCACATCGCAGGTTCCCTTTCTCACGAGAGCCCTTCAAGGCCTGCGGATATATGGCCGCACCCCCCGGCTGCGTGGATTGTTCCTCCTGAACTTCGGACTGTCCCTTGTCATGGCCTGGGTTCTGGTCAACACGATCGTCTATGCCGGAACCCGGTTCGACAACGCGGAGAAGGTCTACCCCTGGCTGATGGGCGGCTACGGTGCCGGATCGGCCCTGGCGGCCTTTGCCATGCCGTCCCTGCTGAGATCTTTCTCCGAGCGCCATATCATGGCAGCCGGGCCGCTTCTATTCGCTTCGCTGACGCCATTGATCCTGCTGCAACCGCCTCTGGAAAACCTTATCGTTCTCTGGGCTTGCTTCGGCGCGGCCTCGACCCTGACACTCACGCCTGGCGGCCTCGTCCTGACCCGCTCGGCTTCCGATAAGGACCGCCCGGCCGTATTTGCAGCCCAATTCTCCCTCTCCCATGCCGGATGGCTCATTGCCTACCCCCTGGCCGGGTGGCTCGGGTCTGCCATCCAGCCGGAACACGCCTTTATCGTGCTCGGCCTGTTGGCGTTCGCCGTCACATTGACGGGCCTGTTTCTCTGGCCGGCGAACGACCCGGCGGTGCGGGAGCACCAGCATCCGAATCTGCCTCCAGATCATCCACACTTGGCCAGAGGCGGCCATGGAGACGGCAGGCACAGCCACGCGCACACCTTTCACATCGACGAATTGCACCCACGTTGGGACGCCTGAACAAGGCTCCTGAGACCGGCGAACAAAAGGACTGACAAATGCCCGATTCGAGTTCACCGCTTCCATTGGACGGAGCTGGCCTAGCGACCCTGGAAGACCGCCTCCGGGAGGATCTCGAGTATCTGTGCTGGCCGGGCAAATCCTGGGTGCCGCCAAAGAAGGTTGCCGGTGAACCGGTGACCGACGTGGTGATCATCGGTGGCGGCATGTGCGGAATGGTTGCCTGGATGTCGCTGCGGACCGCAGGCATCGACAATATCCGTGTACTGGACAGAAGCCCCGAAGGGCTTGAAGGCCCCTGGCTCAACTATGCCCGCATGGAGACACTCCGTTCGCCAAAGACCCTGACCGGGCCGGCATTCGGTCATGGTGCCCTCACCTTTCAGGCCTGGTACCGGGCCCAGTTCGGCACGAAGTCCTGGGAAGAGCTCGACAAAATTCCCCGCCCCATGTGGATGGAATACCTGAAATGGTACCGCAAGGCGCTGGCCATTCCGGTTGAAAACGGCGTGTCGTTGGACCGCGTCGAGCCGGAAGGCGATCTTCTGAGACTTCACCTGACCGGTGCCGATAAACCATCGATCCTGACGCGCAAACTGGTCATGGCAACAGGCCGTGACGGAACCGGCGTGCCCAACATTCCGGGGTTCATGGACGGTATTTCCCGTAAGCATTGGGCCCACAGCGCTGATCCGATCGATTTCAACGCCCTCAAAGGCAAGAAGGTGGCCGTCATCGGTGTCGGGGCTTCGGCGGTAGACAATGCGGCCGAAGCACTTGAGCATGGCGCAGCCGAAGTGCGTCATCTGATCCGCCGCAACGAAATGCCGACAATCAACAAGATGATGGGTATAGGCAGCTATGGCTTCACCGCAGGTTATAGCGCCATGCCGGACGAATGGCGCTGGCGTTTCATGAACTACTCATTCGTAACCCAGACCCCACCGCCACATGGCTCGACCTTGCGGGTATCCCGTCATGACAACGCCTATTTTCATTTCGGCGTGCCTGTGCGCAAGGTCGAGGAAACAGAGACCGGCCTAACCGTGAGCCTGGGCGAAAGCTTCGTTTATGAAGCCGATTTCCTCATTCTTGGAACCGGGTTCAGTATCGATCCCATGGCCCGCGCCGAATTCGGGCCGGCTGCCAATGAAATTGCCTTGTGGCGGGATGTCTATAAACCTCCCTCTGGGGAGGAAAACAGGGACCTTGGCTCATTCCCCTACCTGAACAGTGATTTCACGTTCCGGGAAAAAACTCCAGGCAACGCGCCGTGGCTTTCGAACGTCTATTGCTTCAATTACGGCGCGACCGCGAGCCTTGGAAAAGTGTCGGGCGATATTCCTGGCGTGTCGGAAGGGGCCGAGTGGCTCGCGCATGCAATCGCAGCCGGTCTCTACAGCGAAGATATTCCGGCGCATTGGCAATCCTTCCTCGACTATGACACGCCCGAATTGAACGGCGAGGAATGGACACCCACGCCATTGCCTCAGCAGACACCCGAAACCGTAAAGGCAGCATCGTGAGTACGCAGACGTTGGCGCAAAGCACGCTTCTTGAATTGTCCGGCATTCCCGTTGGCACGAGCATCTCGCAGGCCCTGGAGGGGCGGCGCAACATTGTGGACATGACACAGGCCACCGAGGACGCAGTCCTGAAGCCTGCGGAAACCGGCGCATGGTCACATGATCTCCGGGCCGCCCTTGCCGCCCGCATTGCCGCTCTGAACGGCGAGACCGCTCTGGCAGACCGTTACTCCGCTCTCGTTGGAGATGCACATATTGCAGCTTTGTCCGATCCCCTGCAGTCCGGCAAGGCTCAGGATCTGGCGATTGTTTGCGACTTCATGGACAAAGTCGCAGCCCAGGCACGGGACGTCACTGTGGAGGACATCAAGTCCCTGCAGGACAATGGCATTTCCGATCCGGACATCGTCCGTTTGTGTGAAATCAACGCCTTCATGGCCTATCAGGTCCGCGTTATGGCCGGCATTCGCCTGATGAAAGGGACCCCGGCATGAGCGATGTTATCCGCAAGTTCACCCGCAATGTCCCTGAATGGCGGCCAAGAGTGGCACCGGTCAAGCTTGACGAGGCGACCCCGGAACAACTTGAAGCCCTTCAGGTGACACCCTCCAATACCAAGGTTTCCGCCTACGTGCTGACCCTGGCTCATGACGTTGAGACCCTGAAGGTCCGATCCCCGCTTTTCAACGCCATCATGTATGACAAGGGCGGCATGGCGCGCGATGAACGGGAACTTGGCGCTCTGGCGGCTTCCATGGTCAACCACTGCATTTATTGCGCCGCTGTTCATGCTGGCCGTCATGCCCAGATCGCCAAGGACACGACGGTGACCGACGAGCTCTTCGCGAAGGGATTGAAAGCTGATCTTTCGCCCCGTGACAGGGCAATATTCGACTTCGCCTATGCGCTTTCCCAAACGCCTTCCGAGGCGGCACCGGAACACATGTCCAAATTGCGCGAGGCCGGACTGGATGATGCGGAAATCCTGGACCTCATCCTCTCGTCGGCCCTGTTTGGCTGGGCCAACCGGCTGATGCACGTGCTGGGTGATCCGGTGCGGAAGGAAACCGCATGACCGGGAGAACGCCTATTAAGGTTGGCATTGCCGGGGCAGGATCGATCGCATTCGGAACCGCGGCTCTCCTGAAACAGATGGGGCACGCCCCCATGCTCTGGTCACCGTCCGGAAAAGGCACATCGGGTTTTGCCCCGGCGGGAGAGCTGAGCGCGACAGGTGCGGTCGAGATTTCCTTTGCTCCTGCCATCGCCAGGGATGCCGCCCAACTGGCGCGTGAAAACGATGTCGTCCTGCTCGCCGTGCCGGGCTACGGCCATAAGGCCGTATTGGACGCGCTGGTCCCCAACCTCAGGGAAAACCAGCCGGTCATTATCTCGTCCCACGCCTCCTTTGGCGCCCTGTATCTTGCCAGCCAATTGGCAAAACGCGGTGTAACGTTGCCGATTACGGCCTGGGGAACCACTGTTGTCACCGGGCGCAAGCAGTCAGCTGACCGCGTTCAGGTCAACACGGTCCGGTCCCTTGTGGACATGTGCACCATTCCCGAGGCGGATACGGATGCAGGCAAGGCGCTTTGCCAGCAGCTCTTTGGAGAGCGTTTCAACCTTCGTGACGGCTTGCTGGCGATCACACTGTCGAACCTGAATCCGCAGAACCATATGGGCATCGCCCTGGCGAATATGACCCGCATGGAAAAAGGTGAGACTTGGGGACAAGGTGACAACATCACCCCGACTGTCGGGCGCCTCCTGGAAGCTCTGGACAAGGAGCGTCTGGCAATCGCGGAAAAACTGGGCTTGCCGGTCCGGACCATTTTCGAACACTTCCATCTGTCTTTCCACGTTCCTGTCGCCTCGATCAGCGACATGAACCAGGAGATGCACAGACTGGGCAGAGGCGGCACGGGACCGGCCACCGCCGATAGCCGGTATGTCACGGAAGATGTACCATTTGGTCTGGCCGTCACTGCCGCTCTCGGCAAAATGACGGGGTGCCCGGCGATCCTGCATCAGGCAGGCGTCGACATTTTCTCGGCCATGTATGGCCGTGATTTTTCGGCCGAAAACGACCTGCTTCATGCGATTGGCCTTGAGAAGCTGAGTTTGGAAGATCTGCGCCAGGCGGCTGCAACCGGCCGCCTGCCGGACAGGGCCGCGCGATCTTAGGATCGTATCGGCCATTAGAGGGGACTGTTCCGAGAAATCTCTAATAAATGATCATGCGGAACAAAAACGGAGAACTGATATGTCAAAGCTAATATTGAACAGAAGAAAATTCCTGAGCACTGCAGCTGTTACGGGTGCGGCTCTTGCCTCCCCGGCGTATCTGCGCCGTTCTTATGCTGCCGGCGGCGAAGTCAACATCTGGACCTATGCCAACTTCGTTCCGGACGACTTCAAGAAGCAATTTGAAGATGAAACCGGCATCAAGGTGAACGTTCGCCTGGTGGACGATCAGGGCAAGCAGTTCAACTTGCTGGCCGCAGAGGCCGACAATCCGACAGTCGACATCATGACCGTTGCCGGGCACCGTTTCCTGCAGTTTATCGACAGCGATCTGCTGGCACCTCTCGATACGGACCGTCTGTCCAACTGGGGCAACATCAACCCTGTTTATTCAGAAAGCGACTGGGCCACGATCAACGGCCACAAATGGGGCGCTCCGATCCTCTCCGGCATGGAAGTGATGGCCTACAACACCGATCTGGTATCGGCGGAAGAAGCCACAACCTGGGACACGATGTTCTCGGACAAATATGCAGGCCAGACGGCCTATGTCCTGCAGGACA
Organism: Roseibium sp.; assembly: GCA_050294735.1. Lineage (GTDB taxonomy): Bacteria > Pseudomonadota > Alphaproteobacteria > Rhizobiales > Stappiaceae > Roseibium. Next base: position 8,581 of record JBNKOQ010000059.1, read on the forward strand.
TGATGTCCATCGTCATGCTCAAGATGGGCTATGACGGCAATATGGTTGCCTATCTGGATGATCCGGAGAAAGCTGCAAAGATTGTTGCCGAAGCCCGGGATTTCCTGATCGAGAAAAAACCGCTGGTGCGGAAATACTATGATGGCGGCGCTGAAGTGCAGCAGATGTTCGTCAATCAGGATATCTCCCTCGCCTGTGCCTGGAATGGCCCGATTGCAGCGCTGATGAACGACGGGTTCCCAGTGGCAATGACAATCCCGAAAGAAGGCAGCTACGGCTTCGTCTACACCTACAACATCGCAAACAATGCACCGAACCCCGACAACGCCTACACGTTCCTGAACGCGCTTCTCGCGTCTCCGGAAATCGGTGCTGCCATGACCAAGGCTTCGGGTTTCATCTCCACCTACAAGGGCGCCTCGCAGTATCTGTCCGATGCGGAAAAGGCCTCCACGAGCTTCCCGGAAGACGTCCTCGCGAACATGAAGTTCTTCCGCGCTGAAGCCAACAAGATGAAATACGGCCTGGTTGACCCGGCGGTGGAAGAAGTCAAGGCCGCCTGATCGCGCAGTAACCGGCAAAAGCCGGTTCGGTTCCACGTTCATCCCGTCCAGCTGCTTGCACCTAAGCTGGACGGGATGAACTGGACGAAACTTTTGTCCGGGAGCTCTGATGGAGCTTTCCCGGGCAGAGGGAACCGGGCAGCGATATGCGCCGGAGGGCCGGCGGTTCTCAGAGCAACTTTGATACGTTTGGTTTTCGGAGGGAAAACCAAATCAGGCAAGCAGTCGCGCCCGTCGCCGTTCGATCATAACATTAGTGAAACTGTGACCGCCGACAGCGGTGCGCGGTTCTCTCTTTTGAAGGAAATATAATGTCTGGAAAGGTTCAATCCGGCGCCGCAGCGATGGCGGGTCAGCAAGGCGCCAGGAACCAGACTGGCAGCGGGCGCTCCTTTTGGGGCGCGCTGGCCAGTTCGCAACTCTACCAGGGCTTTTCCGATGCCCTGTTGAGTTCACCCCGGCGTCAATTTGCCATTCTCGTTACCTTTCCGGTGATTTGGGTCCTGACCCAGCATCTCGGTCCAATGCTGCAGATGTTCTACGTCAGTATGGTCGAAGCCTATCCGGTATCGGCGGATTACGAACAGCACTTCACACTCGGGAATTACGGACGCTTTTTCGGCAGCGCCATCTTTGTGATGCCCTTTATCCGCACCCTGGTGTTTGCGGCTGTCCTGACATTCGCGACCCTCATTCTGACCTACCCGGTAGCTTATTTTCTGGCGCGGCACGTCAAACGCTCCAATCAGATGATCTTCCTGCTGCTTTTGCTGATCCCCTTCTGGGTTGGCGAAATCGTGCGGACTTACGCCATCATGATCCTGCTTGGGAACAATGGGGCGGTGAACCTCGTGCTTAAATGGCTGGGCCTGATCGACCGCCCGATCCCGTTCATGTACACGGGCTTTTCCATTTCCGTCGACATCATCTATCTCAGCGCCCTCTACATGCTGCTGCCGCTCTATTCGGCTCTCGAGAAACTGCCCCGCAGCTATACAGATGCTGCGGCGGACCTGGGGGCCGGACCCTGGACCCGCTTCTGGCGGGTTACTCTGCCGCTTTCGCTCGAGGGTATTTCGTCCGGCGCCACGCTCGTCTTTTTGATTTCAACAGGCTACTACGCGACGCCGGTTCTGCTCGGCGGGCCTTCCACGACGGTATTTGCCGAAACCATCGCCGGATTTTTCCACACCGCAGGTGACGAATGGCCGACAGGTGCAGCCTTTGCCTGTCTGATGTTCGTCACGGCTCTGGCCATCAGCCTCGCCTTTGGACGTCTCATGACCCGGCTTCACAAGGGAGTTCGCAAATGACCCGCAACACCCGCCTCTTGATGTCGATGATCTACTGGGCCTTCGTCCTATATGTCTTCGTCCCGCTGCTCCTCATGGTGACGATGGGTTTCAAGGACTCCAAGTTCATCGGTTTCCCGATCCGCTCATGGACCCTCGACTGGTATACAGGCGTCTTTGAGAATTCAGAGGTGCTGTCCGCCTTTGGCTACTCCATGGTAATCGGCATTTCCTCAACGCTGATCTCTCTGGCAGTCGGCATTTGGATCTCGGTGCTGCTGAATGGCCGCGGTTTCATCGGCAAGGGGCTGATCTACGGTCTGACGCTCCTACCGGCTTTGATCCCGGGCATCATTTCGGCAATATCGTTCCGCATCTACGCGCAGCTGTGGGGTGTGTCTCCGGGAACCGGGGCCATCATCTGGTGCCATGCGGTTCACAATGTGCCTTTCGTGGTGCTCATCGTCTCGGCCCGTCTTGGCACGCTGCCCAAAAGCTACATGGATGCCGCCCGGGACCTGGGCGCGGATCCCCTGATCGCTTTCGTCCGCGTGACCCTGCCCTATCTGCGTCCCGCCCTCATCGGCGGCGGTGTTTTCTGCATGCTGATCAGCTTCGACGATTTCGTCCGCTCGTTCTTTCTCGGAGGCTATCAGCCGACGTTGCCGGTGCTCATCTTTGCAAAACTCCGCTCGGGCATGTCTCCGGAAATCAATGCTATCGCAACCGTGGTGCTGGTGCTGACAGGCATCCTTGGGATTTGGGCCGAACGGTCCATGCGCCGGTTGAAAAAGGGAAACTGAATGATGACTGTTCACCAGGAAAATGGCTTTGACGAAATTGTCCGGCTGGACGGGATCAGCAAGCGCTTTGGAGATACCGAAGCCTTGAAGAGCCTGGATATGTCGATCCGGGCTGGGGAATTCGTGACCTTTCTCGGCCCGTCCGGCTGCGGCAAGTCCACCACACTGCGTATTCTCGGTGGATTTGAAACACCGACCTCCGGCAGGGTTATCGTGGACGGCGAAGACGTCACGGCGCTTCCGCCCAACCGCCGCAAGGTCAATATGGTCTTTCAGGACTACGCCCTGTTCCCCCATATGACGGTTCGCCGCAACATTGCCTTCGGCCTGGAACTGAAGGGATTGAGCAAAGCCGATATCGCGGCACGCAGCGATGAGCTGATGAGCTTCCTCGAGCTGGAAGCCCTGGCCGACCGCCTGCCCGACCAGCTTTCGGGCGGCCAGCGCCAGCGTGTCGCGCTTGCCAGGGCCCTGGCTCCCGATCCCGCTCTGCTTCTGCTCGATGAGCCGCTTGGCGCACTGGATGCCAAGTTGCGCGGCCAGGTCCAGGAAGAGCTGAAATCCATCCAGCGCCGGACGTCCAAGACCTTCTTCTTCGTGACCCATGATCAGGATGAAGCCCTGACCATGTCGGACCGTATCGTTGTGATGAACAAGGGCGTGGTCGAACAGGACGGCACACCGGAAGAGCTGTATTTCCATCCCTCGTCGCGCTTCGTCGCAGAATTCGTCGGTGAAACCAACCTGATCGAAGGGCGTGTGGATGCGGTCAACGGTTCGGATGTCACACTTGACTGGCAGGGCATGAAACTGGCGGGGCGCCCCCCGGTAAGCGGCGGTTTGCAGGCGGGCAAGAAAGTCGCGGCATCCATTCGGCTGGAAGGCCTCAAACTGTCACCCGACCAACCAACGGACCAACCGAATTCCGTCGCGGTCCGGGTCGCGGGCCGAACCTTCAAGGGCAGCCGGACCGAGCTGGATCTCCGCATCGACAATTTGTCGGGCGCGGCGATGCGCGCCTATGTGGACACGGCTCTGGCCAATGAGCTTGGCGATGCTCCGGTATGGGCCAGTTGGTCCCAGGAGGCGATGGCCGTTCTCAGGGATTGATTGACTGGAGGGCAAGGTTCCCGGATGCCGGCTGTTCCCGTGGCTGCCTGGGCATCTTGCCCCCGACAATTGCCGAAATAGGGACGTACCCGCCTTCAAAACGGCGTTACGGTATCAATCGCGCCCGCCGACCCTCTCCTCGAGACGGAACTGGAATATGCGGGAAATTTGTGTCAGCGCAGCCTCATACTCGTCCTCGGGACTGTTGTTGAGGCGCTGCGTGAATGCATGCAGGATCATATGTTTGTCCGCTCCCTTCACGGCAAAAATGAAGGGAAATCCAAAGCGGTCCAAATATCGTGTATTCAGGTCGGTGAAGCGCGCGAACTCTTCAGCCGTCAGCGTATCGAGACCTGCGACAGCCTGTTCCCGCTTTGAGTTTTCAGCAACATCCCCCGCCATGGCCGCCTTCCCGGCCAGATCGGGATGAGCCCTGATCAGATCCAGTTGGGTGCTGTGCGGGGCATCGCGCATGGCGGTTTCGAACGCAGCCACAAGATCTTCCAACCGGCCAAATGGCCCATGGGCATAGGCTTCCCCGGCCACCCACGGGCTGTG